>JAEWIW010000105.1 GCA_023386855.1 Bacteroidota bacterium
TAAAAGAATCCTCCCCTTGCCACTTCGGTAACCAGCACACCAGCCCTTAAACCGATTCGCTGTTTTTGTTCGCGGGTTAGCGGTGTAAACGAAGCGCCAAGCCTGTTTAAAATTTCAGTGGTAGACCGGTCGGCAGTTGCTCTTGATTCTTTTTCCGCTTTGAGGGTCACCGTTGTGTTCCTCGACTGCCCATTGCGCAGGTAACTTAATTCTACTTTATCTCCAGGTCTCTGCCTTGCTATTCTTTCTGAAAATTCAGCAGAGGAATAAAGCGCATTTCCATTGATGCTCTGTATGATATCGCCTTCCTTCAATCCCGCTGCAGCAGCGGCCCCACCAGGTTGAACATCCGTGATAAAAACACCCTTGACCTCACCGGGGTTGATGCCCTGTGCCTTTAGATAACGGTCTTCATCAAGCGGTGAAGGAAAGGAAACACCCAGCACTCCCCTTCTTACTTCGCCGTACTGCTTGATATCGTCAAGCACTTTCTTTGCAAGGTTAACCGGGATGGCAAATGCATAACCGGCATAACTTCCGGTCAGTGAAGCTATGGCTGCATTGATGCCGACCAGTTCCCCGGAGGTATTGACCAGCGCGCCTCCACTATTACCGGGATTGATGGCCGCATCGGTTTGAATAAAGGATTCAATACCGGTATTCCCACCAGTTCCCTGGCCACCGGGCTGGTTGATGATGCCAATGCTCCTGCCCTTGGCACTGACGATTCCGGCTGTAACGGTTGTATTCAATGAGTAAGGATAACCTACCGCGAGCACCCATTCCCCAACCTGGACATTATCCGAATTACCGAGCTTTACTACAGGCAGGTTATTGGCATTGACCTTTAATAAAGCCAGGTCTGTGTTTGGATCGCGCCCAACCAATTTTGCTTCAAATGACCTGCGGTCGGGGTAAATGACTTCAATGCTGGTAGCATTTTCCACCACATGGTTATTGGTAGCGATATACCCATCAGCGCTGATCGTAACACCAGAACCCATACCCATCGCCACCGGCTGATCGGGTTGTTGTGTACCAAAGAGCTGGTCGAACGGATTACCCGATTGTTCATTACCTGCATACATGGTTTTGATATGTACAACAGCAGGGGTCACTTCTTTGGCAGCTGCAACAAAATTCATATCTCCTCCTGCATTTACAGCTTTTACTTCACCAACACTATCCGCGATGGGCTTTGGGTTGGAAGGCTTACAGGATGGAATACCCTGCATGATGCAAAACAGGCTGATCATGCCAGGCAGCAATAAATATTTTTTCATGTAAAAAGGATTATAACATGAATTTACGCTGGAATTATTGTGCCAATGGTAGCTTTTTAAGACTGGAGCTTCCTGGATTGCTTTTTATAATCCAGGTAGGAATATCCAACAGGAATGAGCACCATCAATACAAAAACGACTATTGAACCGGTGATCATGGGCGTTTCATTTTTTAAAAATATGGCGATCAGCAGCAGCAGGAGGCCACCTCCAACCCATAAACGGCCGGCAAGTCGGTGTGTATTCTTCCACACATTTTCATTTTCAAGTGTCCATGGCGTGCGTATCCCGATAAAATAATTTGGCCTAAGACCCTGGAAATAATTTCCCATCAGGATGATCATTACACCTATAAGCCCGATCATGTACTGCGGGTTTTTCATTGAGCCTTCTTTGGATACATACAGCATATAGCAACTGAATAAGGAGAAGAACAGGGTAAGGATGAAGCGGAACTGGTAATACTTCCCTCCCATCAAATGGATCTTCTTCTTTGGATCCAGGGCGGGTATAACCCACATCACAATGTACATGATCAGTCCTATCCCAGCAGGTAGGAATACCAGGAAAGTTCTTGACGACCAGTCGTCGGCCTGCCCATGCACATCAAAATGGGTGGGAACCTTTTCCGGCAGCTGGTCCCAGATCATGGCCAGGTAAATGTAGGGTATGATCAATAAGGCGATCATCCATAATTCTTTCCAATACTTGTTCATCATTTCTTTTTTAGGGTGATAAAAAACTGGAGGATATCATCCACAACGGTTGTATTCAGCGAATAAGTAATGAACTGACCCTGTTTGATGGCCGTCACCAACCCGGCGCGCTTGAGCTTGTCGAGGTGATGAGAGATACTCGGGGCCGACATATCAAATTTCGCGGCAATCTCGCCAGCAGTCATATCACGCCGGCGAAGCATCTTGAGTATCTCCCGCCTTGCAGGATCGTTCAATGCTTTGAACACTTCATTCATCTGGTCGTTTTCAATTGTTATAAAATTATACAATTAGACAAATATCTAATTATTATTTTAAAATTCAAAGTGATCGAAAAAAACTTTTTTTCATTGCTTGTTTACCATTTCAATTTATTCTTCCGAATATTAAGCATTGACACAACATTTCCTGGCCGGCTCATTCTCATTCAATATTTTCCATTGATTTTATCCTGGAAAATTCCGCCGCTTGCAATTCGCTTCAAATACCTGAATTTTGCCCACGATTTTTTTTCTATGCAAAGAACCTATCCTTTACTGCTGTTAATTTCAGCGTTGTTAATTTTCTCTCCTGCTATAATGGCCCAGGAAGAAGTAGAACTTGACCCGGTAACCATTACCGCTTCCTTATACCCCGTTCCTGCATCGGGAACAGGAAGAAATATTATTACGATACAGGGAGATCATTTCCGGAAATTTCCCATTCACTCGCTCGACGACCTGCTGCGGTATATACCGGGGATCGAGATACAGGCCCGCGGACCGCAGGGTTCACAAAGTGATATTGTTTTAAGAGGCGCCACCTTCCAGCAGTCGCTGGTAGTGCTTGATGGCATCCGCCTGAATGACCCTAACACAGGGCATTTCAGCAGTTATATTCCTATCTCCCCTGCAGAGATCGATCGCATTGAAGTACTGAAAGGTGCATCATCGGGCATCTATGGTTCCGAAGCAGTAGGTGGAGTGATCAATATCATCACAAAATCATTTTCAGCGAAAAAGAACCAGCTGAAAAAAAATATCAGCATGGGAGTAACAGGAGGAGAATATGGATTGTTTAATGTAAATGCCGGTGGATTTGTTCAGCAGAACAACACCGCGGTTGCAGCAGGGATCCTGTCGAACAATTCCAACGGGCAGCCTCAAAGAGGCACCCGCGGAGGTTTTCATAACAGTACAGGTTCTTTGTCGCTCAAACAATTTTTCAATGATGCCTGGTCCTTATCCCTTCGCAGTGCATATGATGAAAGAAAGTTTGATGCACAGAATTTTTACACCAGCTTTCTTTCCGATACGGCCAATGAAAAAGTAGCAACACAATGGAACCAGGCCAGGATCAGTTACCAGAAAGTTCGACATACCATTGCTTTTGATGCAGGCTATAAAACAGTGAAAGATATATATCAATACAATCCTTCCTCAACGGCTAACAATAACCGATCGGCATTAATGCAGTTTCAATTGACCGATCATCTCCGGGTGAGTGAACATACTACCATCAGTACAGGCGCGCAATATATTCACAAAAAGATCCGGTCAAACGATCGCGGTAACCATGAACTTGACCAGGCAGCAGGCATTGCCATTGTTAATCAAAAATGGGGCGACTTCACGGCTAGTCCATCGGTACGGCTCGACTGGACCAGCATCCGTGGGTGGGAACTGGTACCGCAATTGAATCTTAGCTACCATACCAGTCACATGCAACTGAGAGCTAGTGCCGGCAAAACCATCAGGGACGCGGATTTCACCGAGTTGTACAACAATTACAATAAAGCATTGGTAACCGGTGGAAGCATTGGCAATCCAGGGCTTTTTGCAGAAAGATCACTCAATTACGAGATCGGCGCTGACTATTTTATGTTCCCTGCTTTCAAGATCTCGGCTACACTTTTCCAGCGCAGGCAGGAGCAACTGATCGACTGGGTAACCACTGCTTATAGCGATATGCCCAGGAAGGATAATCTTTCACCGACGGACACTTATGCATTGGCAAAGAACCTTGCGAAAGTCAATACATCAGGACTTGAACTAGATATGCAGTTAAGGAAAGAGATCAGCAGTCAACAGGATGTTTTCATGTCGCTTGGTCTCACCTGGCTTGATACGGATATCAAGGAAGCGAAGCCATCATTTTATCTTTCTTCCCATGCAAAATTCCTTACCAACTTCAATGTTATGTACACTGCAGGAAGAGTAACATTTACTGCAAATGGAATTTATAAACATCGTCAACCACAAACGGCTTCAGCCATTCATGCAAAGCTGAACAGTGATTATTTTGTATTGAATGGTAAACTGAATGTATCGCTTGGTAAGCGGTTGTCTGTTTTCACACAGGTAGATAATATCCTGGATACAGATTACAGCGACTTGCTGGGATCACAAATGCCCGGAAGATGGTGGATGGGAGGAGTGGTTTACGAGTTTAAGTGACGCAAAACTGGACCGTGGACCGGGGACCGGGGACCGAAAAAACAAGTGATTAGTTATCAATTAGTGATTAATTATTAGTTATTAGTTGAATTCACTTGTCACTAGTCACTAATCACTAGTCACTAACAACTACTTCACTTTCCTAAAGGTTTTCATCACTCCATCAGCATATTCATCGGAAAGATATAAAAGGTTGGATTCCATTTTTTCTACCATCCATCCACCGCCATGAGAGAACTGGATGAATACTTTTTGCGTATGATCGTGCACGCATGTTCGGTTAGACAAAGTATATGTTCCCTGCTCTGTTATATCTCCATTGGTCCTGATAATATATTTATTACCCGAACCAAGCTCTATCTTCACGGATTTGCCTGTATTAATTGGCGTATCATGGATATGATCTGCAATGCCGCCATCGGTCCGAAGCCATTGCCATGCGCCCGGCAGGATATTCGTTTCTTCGATGATCACTTTATCTTTATTGCACGACTGGCCTCCAAAAACCACCATACAAATAAATAGCGCTCCTGATAACCTGGTAATCATAATGTCATTTTGCAGGTTGACAAAGGCCTAAAATAAAACGTTGCATTATGGCTATTCTTTCATGGGAATGATTATTGATGCAGTTCCGGTCGTTACGCGCTACCGTGTTACAATTTAAAATATTGAAATATGAAAGTATTATTTGTACTGACTTCCCATAGTGAACTGGGGAATACCGGCAAAAAAACCGGGTTCTGGATTGAAGAATTTGCTGCTCCATATTATGTTTTAAGGGATGCTGGAGTGGATATTACCCTGGCTTCTCCAAAAGGTGGTCAACCGCCCATTGACCCAAAAAGTGACGCCCCCGAAAGCCAGACACCAGCAACAAAAAGATTCAAGGAGGATAAAGAATTGCAGGAGCTTTTAGCCAATACTAAAAAATTATCAACACTATCAGCAGATAACTTTGATGGTATATTTTATCCAGGCGGCCATGGCCCACTGTGGGATCTTTCAAACGATGCTGATTCCATCAGGCTTATTGAAAACTTCTGGAAGAATAAAAAACCTGTGGCAGCAGTTTGCCATGCGCCATCTGTTTTATTGAAAGTTAAAGATGAGAACGGTCAGCCGCTGGTGAAAGGAAAAAAAG
>JAEWIW010000060.1 GCA_023386855.1 Bacteroidota bacterium
AAGCGATCGTGGATAATATCAGTGGGGTAACCCGCGACAGGCAGTATGGTGTGGCCGACTGGAACGGGAAAAGCTTTAACGTGATTGATACGGGTGGATTTGTTCCACAAAGTGAAGATGTATTTGAGCGCGAGATTCGCAAGCAGGTGCACATCGCCTTAGAAGAAGCCAATGCACTGGTGTTTATGGTAGATGCCACTACAGGTATCACCGACCTCGATGAAGCAATGGCCGATGTGCTGAGAAGAACTTCAAAGCCGGTATTTTTATCGGTTAATAAAGTGGATAACCACGACCGTTTGCTGGAGGCAACTGAGTTCTATGGCCTGGGTTTCGATCATATATTTTTCATCAGTGCCATGACGGGAAGCGGATCGGGTGAATTGCTCGATGCTATTGCTGCGCTTATACCGGAAGAAAAATCTGAAGAAACGAAGGAAGCGGATGAACTGCCTAAGATCGCGATCATAGGGCAACCCAATGTTGGTAAGTCGTCCCTGCTGAATGCGCTGGTGGGGCAGGAAAGAACCATTGTAAGCGATATTGCAGGAACTACACGCGATACCATTCATACGCATTATAACCAGTTCCAGAAAGAGTTTATCCTTATCGACACTGCAGGGATAAGGAGAAAGGCGAAGGTTCATGAAGACCTGGAATTCTATTCGGTTATACGTGCCATTAAAGCGATGGATGAAGCTGATATCTGTTTGCTGATGCTGGATGCCACCAAGGGCATTACTGCCCAGGACCTGAATATCTTTGGCCTTGCCGCAAAGAAAGGAAAGGGCCTTGTAGTACTGGTCAACAAATGGGACCTGGTGGAAAAAGAAACCAATACTGCAAGGGACTATGAAAAAGAGCTTAAGAACAGGATCGCTCCCTTTACTGATGTGCCCATCTTGTTTATATCGGCCAAGGACAAGCTCAGGATATTTAAAGTAATTGAGACTGCACTTGAAGTGTATGAGAACAAGAAGCGAAAGATCCCGACATCAAAGCTCAATGACGTTATGTTGAAGGCGATTGAAAGTTACCATCCACCGGTGGTAAGGGGGAATCCTATCAAGATTAAATATGTGACCCAATTGCCTACGCATGTGCCTTCTTTTGCTTTCTTCAGCAACTTTCCTGATGATATCAAGGAATCGTACAGGAACTACCTGGAGAACCAGCTAAGGCAAAATTTCAATTTCAAGGGTATCCCCCTAAGAATATTTTTCAGGAAGAAATAAAGGGCCATAGCCTGAATTGACGTGGGTTGGCGCTGGTTAAGGCTACCCACTTTTTTTTTGAAAATTATACAAGGTACTAGTAACCATAAAAAAATTTTGTATAATTGGGCCTTAAAGGGTACTGTTTGAAGTAGTGCTTACCCGGGATCTTTCTTTATTCTGCTTATCCATTCCCATCAAAAATCCTCGTAGATCCATTTCCTATCTGTTCATCTAATCGTGTGCAAAAAAAATGATCTATGAAGAAATTCTACCTGACAGTAGCTTTTTCCTTTTTGTTTATGGCTGGTGTATTTGCCCAGGCGCGGTATTGGGTTGGTCCTGCAACAGGAGGCAACTGGAATAATACCGCCAACTGGTCGACCACCAGTAATGGTGCAGGAGGAGCGTCCGTTCCAAATGGTAATTTAACCAATGTAATTTTTGACCAACCTGCCGAGGTGCATCTCGATATTGCCAACCTGGATCTGCTGGGCCTGGCCATCACCAATAATATTCATGTGAAATTGTGGGTGGATGCGAATACGGTGATGAACCTATATAGTACTACAACTAATCCCTATGCGTTGAATATTGAAGCGGGAAGTACTTTGACAGATAGTACATTCGGTGATCTAAACTTTGAAACCTATTTCCAGCCGGCTTCAAAAGGGTTGATAGCAGGAACTTGGCGATTTAATGATTCCGAGGAACCCTTTGATCAATACGGAGCATATTTTTATACTGATGCTACCACTTCTTCTTTAGGTACCAAAATAGACATAACAGGTAAAATATATGTGGGAAATGCATTGCAACCTACGGGAAGCACCTGGCACCAGTATATTAATTTCAAGGCTGGTTCCGAATACCATATAGATGGAGATTTTAATATTTCTCCCAATTTTAATTATGAACCCAATTCAACCCTCAGGATTACTGGAAGGGTTTTTTCGGGACCATCTTTTGCAGGCATTAAAAGAGTTGCGGGAATAGTATATAATAGTCCAGCTCAGGCAACCGCCATTTCCCTGGCTTTGATTAACCGTAACCTTGTTGGCAGTATGAATGTTGAAAATACTAATGGCCAGGAACTCACCCTATTTTCAAATGGAAATGCAGGAACGGTTCAGACAATTAATAATAGTATTAATGGTGATTTAAATATTTCGGGTAACTCCAATGTTTTATTATCAAATGTGGGAACCAATAATAAAGACATGAATATTACCGTAACAGGTAATGTCAATGCTGCGGGGAATTTGCTTGATATCCAAAAACATGGTGACAACCAAAGTACAATTGATCAACCTACAACATTATATGTTGGAGGAAATATCAATCATACTGCAGGTATATTTACTGCAACTTCTAATAAACAGAATACCAATGTTGACCTGTTCATTATTGAAATGAATGGAACCGCACCACAAACCATCAGTTCAGTGACTGGTAATTTTGATAATGCCAACAGGATGGTTACCCTCAGGATGAATAACCCTGCTGGTGTTACTTTGCTATCGCCGCTAACCATTGGAAGGTTAAGCTTTGACAGTAATAATAAAGGAATACTTACTACAACAGGTACAAATATTCTTACCATCATGAACCGTTCTGCGGGTGAATTGCCGGTCAATAAACCAGCAGATAATGGTTACGTGAGTGGTCCGTTGAGAAGGCG
>JAEWIW010000102.1 GCA_023386855.1 Bacteroidota bacterium
ATAACAACCTGAAAATTCCGCTCATATTTTATTTGGGTTTGGAAATCAAGGCTGGTAAGGGTATTTGATCATGGTTGCTTTTCCCTGCAGCCCTTCATTCGATATATACATATCCCCGTTCGATGCAAAACTTATACCCTCGGGTTGAGGAAACTGGTCGGGGTTAAGGTCCCAGGCATATTCCACTTTTCCTTCAGGCGTGCATTGAATGATGGATTTCCCGATAGAAGCCAGCAGGATCAATTTGCCGGTGATAGGGTGTAATGCAGCTGCGGAGGGCTTGCACTGCGCGGAATAGTCTTTCATTTTTCGCAGTATATCGCGCTTGGGAATAATGAAAAAAGGTTCGGGGTCAAATGCTTTGGAAGCCAGGTCAAAGCTATACGCATATAAGGCATCTTTGTCAAGTGCATGGTCCTTGGTAATCAGTACCAGCTTGCGTATGGAAGGATAATATACCAGCGATTCAAATTCGATCTTCTTTTCCAGCTTGAATTTATATTGGTGTGATTTCGCCTTTCCATTTTCATCGATGATGACTTCATGCAGGTCGCCATTGCTTTCTATTACATAAAAAACCGAATCCACCTGGGTGATATCTTCATAATCCCCTTTGCCTGCAAATTTTATTTTTTCTATTGGCTGCGAGGGATCCGTTCCGAATATGAAGATTTTCCCTTCCTCATCCTCGATAGCAGCAAACCTGTTACTGGGGAGGTTCACCTGGCCTGAGATCTCCAGTAAGCGCTGGTGCAGGATATAGGCAGTCTTTTTCTTGTCGTTATAGCCGGGAATAGCGGGTTTGAATGATCTTCCACTATATACCTGGCAGGATAACATGCTGGTCATAAGGATTACTGAAAGAAGTTTGGAAATAGAGGAGCAGGTTGCTGGCATGGAATTATTATTGTTTATTGTTGTAACAATTAAACCGTTTCAAAGTTTATACCAGCACAATAATGAATCACCCATCCGTCCTGCCCCAGGTAGAAGAACATGTCAGGAACATGTTTGCAACGAAAGTAAATAAAGATCTTGTTTACCATAACCTTGACCATACCACCGAGGTAGTGGGGCATTGTGATTCCCTTGCCACTGCACATGCACTTCCTGAAAAGGATCGGGAGATATTGCTTGTGGCGGCATGGTTTCATGATACCGGTTATCTCCGGGCCTCACCTAGGGACCATGAAGAAGAAAGCAAACGCATAGCGCGGGAATTTTTATCGGGTAAGGTTGACGAATCCTTTATGGAGGAAGTGGATAATTGTATTGATGCTACCAAAATGCCGCAAACCCCCACTGGGCTCCTTGGGCAGATCCTTTGTGATGCAGACCTTTATCATTTGGGTACGGATGATTTTTATGCAAGAAGCATGTTATTGAGGGACGAGGTCAATAATATGAATCATGATCACAGGATTTCGAAGAAAGACTGGAGGCAGATGAATATTGATTTCCTTGAAAGGCACCGGTTCTTTACCGATTATGCCAAGGAAAACCTCGAACCCATACAGGAAGAGAATATTCAAATGCTGGTTTCCGGGGGGTATAAAAAGAATTCGGCTCATGCCGGAACTGAACAGGTTAAAAAGGGCCAGGGGCCTGGCATGGAGAAGTCCGCCGCATCGCCCGCTGCTATTGAAAAGGCCCCGGTTAAAAATGCTTCGGTGGGTATAAAAAGCAATGGGCGAGCTGAAGACCGTGAGGCTGCTGATGTATTGATCTCTCCAATGGTTTCGGCAATGGGCAATGAAGTGGAAGAAAAGAAGAGTAAGAAGAAAAAGAAAGAAAAGAAATCGTCAAAAGAAGATTCAAAAGACAAGGTTATCGATTTAACTACCGACCAGGCTACACAGAAGAAGACCGACAGGGGAGTGGTAGCCATGTTCAGGATCATGTCGGAAAACCATGTCAACCTCAGCCAGATGGCCGACAGCAAAGCCAATATCATGATTTCGATAAACACTATCGTGGTATCCATCCTGGTATCCGTGCTATTGGGCAAGCTGCAGTTCTACCCTCAATATATTATCCCGGCGATATTATTAATCACGGTTTGCCTGGGCGCGATTGTATTTGCAATATTGGCTACAAGGCCGAATATCAATGAAGGAAAATTTTCTCGTGAGGATATCCAGAATAAAGAAGTGAACCTGCTGTTCTTTGGTAATTTTTATAATATGGACCTGTCGGAATACGACTGGGCCATGAAGGAAATGATGCAGGACAAGGAATACCTCTATGGTAGCATGATCAAGGATATTTATTTCCTTGGAGTGGTGTTGGCAAGAAAGTACCGGCTGCTGCGGATCTCCTATAATATTTTCATGTTCGGGCTGGTCACCAGCATCATTGCATTTGCGATTGCGCTGTTCGCAAGTACGGGCAGTTAGGTACCCCGTGCCACGCCCCCGTGCCACGCCCCCGTGCCACGGGGTCACATATTTCGGCGGTACTGCCCTCCAACTTCATACAATGCATGGGTAACCTGGCCCAGTGAACAGTATTTTACGCATTCCATGAGTTCATTGAAAATATTGCCATTGTTCACTGCAGTGGCTTTCAGTTTGTCCAGCGCAGCCGCACTGCGTTCCTGGTTTCTTTTCTGGAAAGCTTTCAGGTTCTGGATCTGCTGTTCCTTTTCTTCCTTAGTACTCCGTATCACTTCATTGGGGATGGTAGTAGGGCTTCCCTTTCGATTCAAAAATGTATTCACGCCAATGATCGGCAGTTCACCGGTATGCTTGAGGCTTTCATAATGAAGGCTTTCTTCCTGGATCTTATTGCGCTGGTACATCCTTTCCATCGCGCCAAGCACACCGCCTCTTTCGGTGATGCGATCAAATTCCGCCAGCACCGCTTCCTCCACCAGGTCGGTAAGCTCTTCAATTAGGAATGATCCCTGGTTGGGATTTTCATTCTTTGCCGTTCCCAGCTCACGGTTGATGATCAATTGAATCGCCATGGCTCTTCTTACCGATTCTTCCGTAGGTGTGGTGATGGCTTCATCGTATGCATTGGTATGAAGACTGTTGCAGTTGTCATAGATAGCGTACAATGCCTGCAGCGTTGTGCGGATATCATTGAAATCGATCTCCTGCGCATGCAGGCTTCTCCCGCTGGTCTGTATATGGTACTTTAACTTCTGGCTGCGTTCATTTCCCTTGTATTTATTTCGTATCGCTTTTGCCCAGATCCTTCTTGCAACCCTTCCTATCACGCTGTATTCGGGGTCCATACCATTACTGAAGAAAAAGGAAAGATTGGGAGCGAAGTCATCGATATGCATTCCCCTGCTCAGGAAATATTCGAGGTAAGTGAACCCATTCGATAAAGTGAAGGCAAGCTGCGATATAGGATTGGCGCCGGCTTCAGCGATATGATAACCACTGATGCTGACACTGTAAAAATTTCTCACCTTGTTATCTATAAAATATTCCTGCACATCCCCCATCATCTTCAAGGCAAACTCGGTACTGAAAATGCAGGTATTCTGCGCCTGGTCCTCTTTCAAAATATCGGCCTGTACTGTACCTCTTACCTGTGACAAAGCCTGCTCTTTCATTTGCTGGTAAACATCGGCAGGTAATACTTCATCGCCACTCAAACCAAGCAATGCCAGTCCCAGCCCTGAATTGCCTTCAGGTAATCTTTCTGGTGAAGATGGATTATAATATACAGGACGTGGAAGGGTTTTATATTTTCTCTCCATCACTTCCTTCACCTTCTCTTCAAGGTTATT
>JAEWIW010000109.1 GCA_023386855.1 Bacteroidota bacterium
TTTTCTATATCGGAAGAAGAAGGCTGTGCTTTCGGTTTCTCCTGTACCTGGGCAGCACTCACCTGCTGTGAGGGCTGGCTGTATTGGGTTTGAGCTGGCTGAGAATTTCTGGCAGCAGGCATCACCACGGCAATTTTGCTGGCAACAGGCCTGTTATTACTGGTGGCTTGCTGGCGCATCAATTCCTGCTCGATCATCCTGGTGATCACCAATAGTTGACGGTGATCCGCATTTTGTTCGAATTGTTCTTTTAATTTGCCGATCAGTTCTGCTAAACGCTCCATGATAGGTTTGGGTACTTGTTATGAATAAATTGGCAGATAAATTTACAATTATTGTACCTATTTTCTATACATGTACATTGAACCAAATATATCCGGTGAAAGACGCGGAGTGATTGAAGTGATCTGTGGCTCTATGTTTTCGGGGAAAACAGAAGAATTGATCCGGAGATTAAAACGTGTTAAAATTGCCAACCAGAAAGTTGAAATCTTCAAGCCAAAAATAGATGTCCGCTACGATGAACTCTATATAGTATCACATGATGAGAATGCAATACAGTCGACACCCATCGAAAATTCACAAACCATCCTGCTTTATTCTACCGAGTGTGATGTAGTTGGTATTGATGAAGCACAGTTCTTTGACGACCAGCTACCGGATGTTTGCGACCAGCTTGCCCTGCGTGGCATCAGGGTAATTGTGGCAGGCCTGGATATGGATTACCTGGGAAAGCCATTCGGCCAAATGCCTAACCTATTGGCTAAGGCTGATTATATTACCAAGCTTCACGCCATCTGTGTAAAATGCGGGCATATCGCCAATTACTCATACCGTAAAGTTGCCGAAGGATCACAGGTATTACTCGGGGAAAAAGACCGTTATGAACCAAGATGCAGGAAATGTTATTATGAACAATGAAAACTACGGCTTGAAACCAATTGAAAAAATTTATGCGCTGATCAAAAAGGACCTGTTGCTCGAAATCAGGCAGCAGTATACATTTTATGGTATCCTGCTCTACGTGGCTTCTACCATTTTCGTGTTATATCTTGCCATGCAGCAGCCCGAAGAAAAGGTGTGGAACGGACTTTTCTGGATGATCCAATTATTCATCTGTGTGAATGCCGTTGCTAAAAGCTTTTTGCAGGAAAGCAGGGGGCGCATGCTGTATTTCTATACCATTTCAGGTGCCAGGGATTTCGTGATATCAAAACTGGTGTTCAATGCATTGCTGATGATGGTGATGAGCCTGACCAGCCTCTTGCTGTTCCAGTTACTGATGGGCAATCCCCTACAGCATCCCTGGAAATTTGCAGGCATTGTTTGCCTGGGCGGTATCAGCCTGAGCCTGGTATTCACTTTTCTGGCAGCCATCGCCGCCAGGGCACAGCAAAATGCAGCATTAATGGCGATACTTGGATTTCCCCTGATCATTCCCCAGGTGCTGTTGCTGATAAAAATCTCCAATACTGCTTTTGCCGATGTGATCCAGTCTGGTCTTTCACAGATCGTGTTGTTGCTGGCAGGACTGGATGTTTTAGTGATAACCCTTGCCATCATTCTTTTTCCTTTTTTATGGAAGGATTGATATTGAACCCGATTACCCTAATTTTGCGAATCAAATGATCAACATGCGCCGTAACTGGTGGAAAATCCTCAGCATCGCACTGCTAGCCTATACAATTGTAGCGGGTTTTACCGTGCGTGTTCCCGATATAGGCAACCTTCAGCAAACCATACGCAACCTGTTCTTCCATGTACCCATGTGGTTCGGGCAGCTGATCCTGATCAGCATTTCGCTGGTACAGGCTATACTGTTCTTAAGAAAACCTTCGGCCAGGCATGATAATCTGTCGAACGAATATGCCAAAACTGGAACCTTATTTGGTATACTGGGTCTTACTACCGGTGCCATCTGGGCCAATTATACCTGGGGCGCTCCCTGGAACAATGATCCCAAGCAGCTTGGCGCAGCCATCGCTTTGCTGATCTACCTGGCTTACTTTGTATTAAGAAATTCCATTACCGATATGGATAAAAGAGGAAGAGTGGCTGCAGTATATAATATTTTTGCTTTCTTTATTTATGTTCCCATGATCATGGTTCTTCCCAGGATGGTGGAATCGCTTCACCCCGGTGGAAAGGGCGTTGAGGGTAATCCCGGTCTTAGCGGCAATGACCTCGATCCACAAATGAGAATGGTATTCTGGCCCGCCGTTATTGGCTGGACCTTACTGGGAGTTTGGATTTCCACCCTTCGCGTAAGGCTAAAAACTATAGAAGAAAAAAAACTGGAAAGAATTTAGACCATGAAAAAATTAATGCTTTCTGCCCTCAGCCTTCTGCTCAGCGTTTATGTTTTTGCCCAGGACAGTACGATGCAGCAATCCAATTTACCTGCCACAGGCCTCAGGGCCGATGGCAAAATCTATGTTGTAATTGTTGTACTGCTGACTATCCTTGCAGGCATCACTGTTTACCTGGTACGGCTCGACCGTAAGATCAGCAGGCTTGAGAAGTTTGAACACTAACCTGCACTACTCCCTGGTGAATTCTGGTAATCAATGATATTTTTTATGAATAATTGAAATTAATCATCATTATTATTAACGAATGTTCGTTTATTTGGCATTCAATTTTTTTTACGTACTTATAAAAAATACATTCATTTAAAAAGCATAACATGGCAGCACATCAGGAATATAGTTTTTTTGGTGCCGTTGAAAAAAGCTTTGACAAAGCTGCAAAGTTTACCAACTGGGATCCAGGATTATTAGAACAGATCAAGCAATGCAACGCGGTATACCGCATGCATTTTCCGGTAAAGGTGGGAGATAAGATTGAAGTGATCAAAGCTTACCGTGTTCAGCATTCACATCATAAAACACCTTGCAAGGGTGGTATCAGGTTTGCCCCCAACGTGAATCTAGATGAAGTTATGGCCCTTGCCGCGCTGATGACCTACAAATGCGCGATCGTAAATGTTCCTTTCGGTGGAGCAAAAGGTGGTATCACCCTTGATACCAGTAAATATTCCGAATACGATCTTGAAAAGATCACACGTCGTTATACTTCTGAACTGATCAAGAAAAACTTTATAGGCCCCGGCATTGATGTTCCCGCTCCTGACTATGGTACCGGTGAAAGAGAGATGGCCTGGATCCTTGATACTTATTCCAGCATGCGCCCCGGCGAGATTGATGCCCAGGGTTGTGTAACAGGCAAACCTGTAACCCAGGGTGGTGTTCGCGGAAGAAGGGAAGCCACCGGCCTTGGCGTTTTTTATGGTCTTAGGGAAGTATGCCAGATGAAAGACATTATGGAAAAGCTTGGAATGGAAACCGGTGTGGAAGGAAAAAGAGTGGTGATCCAGGGGCTTGGTAATGTGGGATATCATACTGCTAAATTTTTCGAACAGGCCGGCGCACTGATCGTTGGTCTTGCTGAATATGAAGGCGCGATCTGGAGCACATCCGGGCTTGAGGTTGACCAGATTGTAAAACACCGTAAAGAAACCGGTTCTATCCTGAACTACCCCGGCGCAAACAATTTTGATCATTCGGGCGATGCTCTCGAGATGGAATGTGATATCCTTATCCCCGCGGCATTGGAGAATGTTATCAATGGTGAAAATGCACCCAGGGTAAAAGCAAAGATCATTGGCGAAGCAGCCAATGGACCGCTTACTCCTGAAGCAGATGAAGTATTTGCTGAAAAAGGAATACTGGTTGTGCCCGATATGTATCTTAATGCAGGTGGTGTTACCGTTTCCTATTTTGAATGGCTGAAAAATCTTAGCCATGTCCGTTACGGAAGAATGGAAAAAAGATTCACCGAAAACCTGAATACCCAAATTTTGGGATCCATTGAAGGACTTACAGGCAAACAGGTAAATGCAAGAGAAAGAGAACTGATCATGCATGGGCCTGATGAAGTGGACCTGGTAAGAAGCGGTCTTGAAGAAACCATGATCACTGCAACAAGGGAAATCATGGAAGTGTGGAAGAGCAATCCTGATATTCCCGACATGAGAACTGCTGCCTATGTAGTAGCGATCAATAAAGTGGGAACCAGCTATGCAGAATTAGGCATCTTCCCATAAGCAATTTACAAACGATTATACCAGGAGGCTAACCGCAGGGTTAGCCTCTTTTTTTATAGGTAATGTTTTACTATACTTTGTCCAGGAATATCATTATTTATAACAATGAAGGAATCTCTTTGAGCCATTCCACGCCACCATCCTTCCGGTGTATGCCCATGCAAAAAACGCCATTGGTGATCACCAGGTAAGGAACAGGAACAGAAATATTATAGCGCAATACCTGCTCCATCACTTTGGGTTCAAGTTTCACTTCCATCGCCTTACATTCGATCATCATGAAAGGCTGGTATTTTCGATCATACACCAACAGGTCGAAACGCTTTATTCTTTCTCCCAGTTTAATCTGTTTTTCAATAGCGATATAAGCAGCAGGAATACGTTTGACCTGCAGGAGGTACTGGATAAAATTCTGCCTTACCCATTCTTCAGGAGTAAGCTTCAACCAGGTCTTTCTCAATTCATCAAAGATGAACGGGTCCTCGCTATCCTGTTTAATTTTAAAATCATGTGATGGGTAAGTAATGGGTATCATCGGGGCGGAAAATTATAAAAACTTATCTTCGGATATGAAAACGAAAGAAGAAATCGTCCGGAACTGGCTACCCCGTTACACAGGCGAAAAGCTCGATAAGTTTGGAAAATACCTGCTTCTTACCAATTTCAGCCACTATCTACAATTATTTGCCGAATGGAATAATACCGAGATCGTTGATCTTAATAAACCCATGCAATGTGTCACCGCAGGTGATATCACCATGATCAACTTCGGTATGGGAAGTCCAACCGCTGCCACCGTAATGGACCTGCTTACCGCTATTGACCCGAAGGCTGTATTGTTCCTGGGTAAATGTGGTGGATTAAAAAAAAGAAATAAACTTGGCGACCTGATCCTTCCCATCGCAGCCATCAGGGG
>JAEWIW010000132.1 GCA_023386855.1 Bacteroidota bacterium
GATAACCGTCTTCGTTCAAGCATCACCGTTAGTACCCCCAATACAACGATAGTGGTGGATACCGGTCCCGATTTCAGGCAGCAGATGCTTCGTGCAGGGATCAATAAACTGGATGCGCTTGTCTATACCCACCCGCATAAGGATCATGTAGCGGGAATGGATGATGTCAGGGCTTATAATTATTTCCAGCAGAAAGCCATTGATATTTATGCCAATGAAATGACCCAGGATGTACTGGTTCGCGAGTTTCCTTATGCTTTTTCCGAAACCCGTTATCCCGGTGTGCCGGAGGTGAAACTGAACACTATTGAGTTGGATCCTTTCATGGTAGGCGATATACAGGTGGTTCCAATTGAAGTATGGCATCTCAGGATGCCGGTGCTTGGGTTCAGGTTTGAAGACTTTACCTATATCACTGATGCCAATCGCATTGAGCCTGCTGAAAGAGAAAAAATAAAGGGTTCCGAAGTTTTGATCATCAATGCACTGAGAAAGGAAAAACATATTTCTCATTTTACGCTATCAGAAGCTATTGCCCTTGCTGAAGAATTTGGCGCCCGCCAAACCTATTTTACACATATCAGTCACCAGCTTGGCCTTCATGCCGAGATAGAAAAAGAACTGCCATCACATATGCACCTGGCCTACGACGGGCTGTGTTTTTCTGTCTGATTTACCGATAAAACATCATTGATTTTTTTTTCTTCCATGATAGCTTTGACCTAAAGCAGTGCTATGGAAGGACAGTGGAAAGAGTACTTTGTATTCAGCAGGAGAGAACGTGTGGCCATCCTGTTGCTGGTGATGATTATCCTTGCTTTGATAATTCTCCCTTCTTTTATTCCTGAAGAAAATTTTCCTGTTGAAGAACTAAGCTGGGTAAAACTGGATTCGGTTGAAACGGGAACCAATAATACCTGGCAAGGACGTAGGTCGGTTGCTGAAAACAATTCAACAGGGTACCAATCGAATACAAATTTTCCCAATTATAGCCGGGCTAAAAATTTTTCAAACAAGGATAATGATGGTAAGCGGGCCTATTACAGGGAAGAAGAACACCAGGTTCCTGCACCGGTCCTTTTTTACTTTGATCCCAATACTGCTACTGCCGAAGAATGGAAGAAACTTGGGATAAGGGAGCGGCAGGTGCTCACCATTCAGCGATATATATCAAAGGGTGGAAAGTTCAGGAAGGCAGAAGACCTGTCAAAATTGTATGGTTTGAAAGAGCAGGATGTTCAAAGGTTAATGCCTTATGTAAGGATAAAAGCTGTTGAGCATTCATTATACAAGGATAACCAACAACCTAAGCATATGCAAACACTGGAAATCAACACCGCCTCGCGTACGGAATGGGAAAAACTGCCAGGAATCGGCGCTACGCTTGCCCTCAGGATCATTAATTTCAGGGAAAAGCTTGGCGGATTTTATTCGGTGCTACAAGTGGCGGAAACATTTGGACTTCCGGATTCTACTTACCGTAAAATTATGGGGCAATTGATTTGTGACAGCACCGCCTGTAAAAAGATACCGATCAACCAGGCATCGGAAGAACAGTTAAGAAACCATCCTTACCTGCGAGGGAATACGGCTGTTGCCTTAGTGAATTACAGGAAAGAACATGGAAATTTTGAAAGCCTGGAAGACCTGAAAAAAGTAAAGGTCATTGATGATGTATTGTATAAAAGAATAAGACCTTATTTGAAAACGGAAAACGGAATAGGGAAAACGGAAGAAATACAAAATTCAAAAAACTAAATACAAAAAACAGGTACCGAATAAGAGGAGAGGTAAAAAAAGCCAGGGGAAATACTAACGGGCGTTAGTATTTCCTTATATTGCACGCTACTTACCATTAACTATGCAATTCGATACCACAGAGCTTACCCAACATGTAGCGCAGGTTGCGCGTGATTTTGCCAAAGAGTATATACTTCCCAACGTCATGAAATGGGATGAAGACCAGGTTTTTCCCCGGGAGATCTTCCATAAAATGGGAGAACTTGGCTTAATGGGCGTACTTGTTCCTGAAGAATATGGAGGATCTGGTATGGGCTACCATGAATATGTAGCCGTAATAAAAGAAATAGCAAAGGTCTGTGGTTCCATAGGCTTAAGCCTGGCAGCGCACAATTCCCTATGTACAGGTCATATCCTGGCATTTGGTTCTCCAGATCAAAAAAAGCAATATCTCCCTAAACTGGCTTCAGGTCAATGGATCGGGGCATGGGGATTAACCGAACCCAATACCGGTAGTGACGCGGGAAACATGAAGTGTACTGCAACTAAAGATGGGGACGAATGGATCCTCAATGGTACCAAGAACTGGATCACCCATGGTATTTCAGGAGAAGTAGCCGTGGTGATTGCCAGGACTGGTGAGCCCCGGACCAGGGACAATGCCACTGCCTTTATTGTAGAAAGAGGGACACCGGGTTTTTCGGGAGGCAAAAAAGAGAATAAACTCGGTATGCGTGCCAGTGAAACAGCAGAGATGATCTTCGATAACTGCCGGATCCCGGCAGCCAACATGCTGGGCCAGGTAGGAGAAGGTTTCAAGCAGGCGATGAAGGTCCTTGACGGAGGAAGGATTTCAATCGCAGCCCTTGCATTGGGTATTGCAACAGGGGCATATGAAGCAGCGGTGAAATATTCTAAGGAACGATACCAGTTCGACCAGCCCATCGCCAATTTCCAGGGTATCTCCTTTAAGCTTGCTGATATGATCACCGAAATAACGGCGGCTGAATTGTTGATCAACCTGGCGGCAGACCTGAAGAATGCCCACCTTCCCATGACAAAAGAAGCGGCAATGGCTAAATATTACGCCAGTGAAGTGGCTGTGAAAGTTTCAAATGAAGCCGTTCAGGTCTTTGGTGGATATGGTTATACAAAAGATTTCCCTGTGGAGAAATTTTACCGCGACAGTAAGCTTTGCACCATCGGTGAAGGAACCTCCGAAGTACAAAAGCTCGTGATATCCAGGGAAGAATTAAGGAAATAAAATAAAGTTACCCGCAGGATCAGGGCATGAAATCATCCTTATCCTCTTTAAACTGGAAAAGATTATCGATCGCACCAGCGAACATGGGGAATTTTTCTTTTGTAAACCCTGCAATGATCTCGATGGATTTTTTCGCCTGGTCTTCTGATATACCGGCCTGCTGAACAAGGCGTTGAATTAATTCCTGCATAAAATATGTATTGACACCGTGGCAAGGGGATGCCGTACCACGGTGTGTTTTTAGATTAAGCTACTTTTAATAAACTGATCTTGCTCTTGTTGAACTTGTTTTGCGCGTATTCAAGGTCGATATGCAGCGTAGTGAGTTTTGACGAAGGCATTTCGAACATGGCATCATTGAGAATACTTTCGCAGATACTTCTCAATCCTCTCGCTCCTAATTTATATTCGATGGCTTTTTCCACCAGGAAGTCAAGTACTGCATCATCAAGGGTAAGCGTAATACCTTCGAGTTCAAAAAGTTTTTTATACTGTTTGATCAATGCATTCTTTGGCTCGGTAAGAATGGAACGCAAAGTATCCTTATCAAGTGGATTCAGGTAAGTAACCACAGGTAAACGACCCAGCAATTCCGGGATCAGGCCAAAGTTCTTCAGGTCTCTTGCATTCACATACTGCAGCAGGTTCTTGCGCATGCTTTCCTGCAATTCCTTGTTCACATTGAATCCTATGGCATTGGTATTCACCCTGCGGGCAATTACTTTATCAATTCCATCAAATGCACCTCCGCAAATGAACAATATATTCTGGGTATTGATCTTGATGAGCTTTTGTTCAGGATGCTTTCTTCCGCCCTGCGGTGGAACCAGCACATCTGTGCCTTCCAGCAGTTTCAACAATCCCTGCTGAACGCCCTCTCCACTCACATCGCGGGTAATAGAAGGGTTATCCCCTTTGCGTGCGATCTTGTCGATCTCATCGATATAAACAATTCCTCTTTCTGCTGCTGTAACATCGTAATTGCAGACCTGCAATAAACGGGTAAGTATGCTTTCTACATCTTCACCTACATATCCTGCCTCTGTAAATACGGTGGCATCCACGATAGCAAAAGGAACATTCAGCAATTTGGCAATGGTTTTAGCCAGCAAGGTTTTTCCTGTACCGGTTTCTCCCACCATAACAATATTGCTCTTTTCAATCTCAATATCGTTTTCGGCAGGCTTTTGCTGCAGGCGCTTATAATGGTTATACACGGCCACAGCAAGTACACGCTTGGCATCATCCTGCCCGATCACGTATTCATCAAGAAATTTCTTTACTTCAACCGGCTTCTTCACATTCAGTTTGAACTGACTTGAACCTGCAGAATCATTTCTTACCATCAGTTCCTGGTCAATGATCTCGCGGGCATGCTCCACACAGTTTTCACAGATATGTCCTTCCTGGCCGGCGATCAGGATCTTTACCTCATCGCGACTGCGACCACAAAAAGAACAATGTAAGGTTGTTTTTGCCATTTAAATTTTTTAACCTGTTGGTTTTATTATCCACTCGTTTTGGGATAAAAGCAAAGGTCAACAAAGTTTTGCTATATCCAAACAAAAACAAACCGCCGGGACGGTTTGTAACAAATTATTTTTTAAGCGGTCACAATTTCTCCACCACATGGTCTACAATGCCGTATTCCAGTGCTTCTTTAGCATCCATCCAGTAATCACGGTCAAAATCCTTCATGATCTGCTCCACTTTCTTTCCGCAATTCTCGGCAAGAATCCTTGCGCCGATCTCCTTTACTCTTTTGGTCTGTTTGGCCGTAATCTCAAGGTCAACACTCACACCCTGGATATGTCCGCCAAGGCTTGGCTGGTGGATCATCACTTCACCATGAGGGAAAATAAACCTTCTTCCCTTGGTTCCTCCGCTTAACAGGATTGAACCCATGGAAGCTGCAAGTCCCATACAAATGGTGCTTACCGGGCTCTTCAGCATTTTCATGGTGTCATAGATCACCATCCCGCTGGTTACCACACCACCAGGGCTGTTGATGTAAAACTTTATCTCTTCCCCGGGCTTATCTGCATCAAGCAAAAGCATTTTGGTGGTCACATCTTTTGCCGAGCGGTCATCCACGGGTCCCCATAAATAAACCGACCTGGTATCGAAGAAGTATTTTTCCATCTTCTTCATCAGCATGGCCATCTCGGGCGATTTCTCAGATTTTTCTTCCTTTTCCGGTTCTTCTTCTTCCATCCTGTACCCCTTGTACAGGTGATTTGAATATATTGACATGATATTAAAATGAATGTGGTTAGTAATCGGTTAGTCTTCTTTTTTCTTTCTTGGATTGATCAGCAACACTTCATCTACCAGCCCGTATTCCTTGGCTTCATCAGATGTCATCCAGTAGTCGCGGTCACAATCTTTTTCTACCTGCTTGCTGGTTTTATTGGTATGATAAGCCAGGATATCGTAAAGATTCTTTTTTACTTTCCTGATCTCGTTCACCGTGATCTCGATATCACTTGCCTGGCCGCCAATTGCGCCGCTGGGCTGGTGCATCATCACCC
>JAEWIW010000027.1 GCA_023386855.1 Bacteroidota bacterium
AAAACGCATCGGCACTTTTGTATGGAACTTTCTTTGGCCAGGATAATGGTGAAGGAGAACACGTGGATGGAGGAACCAGCCGGTTCGACCAGCAGGGTGTTATCTACCAGGCTATTTGCGCCAACTGCGCGGGCCAGGTACAGTTCCCTACAACGCCAGGCGTAGTGGGTCCTGTAAATGGCGCCCTCCCTTCAGGATGTAACCTTGCAGCGGTAAAGATCGCATTGAATTTTGCCGGTGTGGCTGCAGGGCCAAGGCCTTATTACAATAACGTGGTTGACACGGCTGGATGTGTTCCTTTTACAGTTGTTCTCCGTGATACGGTAATGAATGCAAAATCATATGAATGGAGTTTTGGAGATGGAACGCCCGATGTAAAAACAGATAATTTCGAGATCACCCATACTTTTAATAAGATTGGAAATTACAGGGTAAGGCTGATTGCCATCGACAGCAATACCTGTAATGTCCGGGATACCCAGTATGTAAACATCAGGGTAAGCGATGATATTGCAAACCTTAATTTCAATCCTGTAAAACTTCCTCCCTGTGAGTCGCTGGCCTACCGCTTCGATAATCTTTCGGTAGCCAATGGCAAACCTTTCAGCGCACAAAGCTTTATTTGGGATTTTGGTGATGGAACAGCCAGGCAAACCGCAGGGTTTGGTCCAATTAACCATACCTACACCGCACCGGGAACTTATAATGTAAAACTGATCCTCAGGGATACAGGATACTGTAATTCCCCGGATTCCATAACACAGGTTCTCAGGGTGGCGCCGTTGGTGAAAGCACAGTTCGAGATACCAGGAACAGGATGTGCTCCATTTGAAGCATACTTCCTGAACACATCACTTGCAGGCCAGAGCTTTGAATGGGACTTTGGGGATGGCACCACTTCTACACAAGCCAATCCTGTGCACGTTTTCAATGACCCTGGTGCTTACCGGATCACTTTGATCGCCATTGATCCTGCTACCTGTAATGTGAGGGATACCACTACAATGATCTTTAATGTAAGCAGCAGGCCCACAGCCGATTTCTCGCATGCACCCATTCCCCCAGAAACCAATAAACCAACGGTTTTCACTAACCTGTCGACCGGCGGGGTAAGGTATAAATGGCTCTTTGGTGATGGGGATTCAACGGTTAAAACAACTCTTGATACCGTTACGCACCAGTATGTAGCTACCGGAGTGTATGATGCATGCCTCATTACTTATAATGCCGCAGGTTGTACCGATACTATTTGCAAACCAGTTGAAGCAAGGGTTGAACCCGGTCTGGACGTTCCCAATGCCTTTACGCCAGGCAAGTTTGGTAACAATTCTGTGATCAGGGTGGCAGGCTTTGGCATTGCAAAAATGACCTGGAGGATTTACAACCGCTGGGGACAAAAGGTATTTGAAAGCAACGACTCAAGGGTTGGTTGGGATGGCACTTTCAAGGGTGTGATCCAGCCTGTGGATGTATATGCTTATACGCTTGACGTAGAATTCTTTGATGGACAGAAAGTGCGGAAAACGGGCGATATTACTTTAATCAAGTAAAGGGGTTCGCCCTTAATTATTAGATTATGAAAACGAAATTGGTGCAGCAGCCAGCCAGAAGGAAACGGGGAATTAACTTTCCGGTACGACTGGTGATTGCTATATGTATAGGACTGTTTCAAGTGCCATCAGCCGATGGGCAGGACCTGCATTTTTCACAATGGTTCAATTCACCGCTCACGGTCAACCCGGCAAATACTGGTTTTATTCCTGATGCGGATTACAGGCTTGGAGCCAATTACCGCGATCAATGGTCATCGATCATGACGGTTCCCTATAAAACCATCAGCGTATTTGGTGATGCACAGGTGTTCCGCGAAAGGATTGAAACAGGATGGGTTGGATTGGGCGGAGCCATACTTAGGGATGTTGCGGGAACAGGTAAACTTAGTTCCACCAGGGTAAGTGCTTCCATTGCCTATCACCAGATGCTGGGCATTGCGCACCTACTGTCGGCAGGCTTTAACGTAGGCTGGTCGAATAAAAGGATCAACTCGGCCGACCTAAAATTTCCTGACCAGTTCGACGGGAAATTTTTCGATAATACCCTTCCCACCAGTGTGATCATTGATAATCCTAACGTCAATTATTTTGATGTACAGGTGGGGTTAAACTATGCTTACTTCCCATCCGAAAATCTTTATATCAATGGAGGGTTTGCAGTGAGTCACCTGAATAAACCCAGGGCGAGTTTTTTCACCACAGATGATATAAGTATAGACGACCGCATTGCGCAACGATACACCGCATTTGGTAATGCAAGCTATAAGATGAATGATATGGTGATCATCAACCCGATGGTATATTATACATCACAGGCTGGTTCATCAGAGATCGTTGGAGGAGGATCAATAAATTATAATCTTTCGGGTGATGGAATGATGCAATTGATTGGGGGTTTATTTTATCGACCTTCGGAAGCCCTTATTCCAATGGTTGGATTTGAATGGAATAATATCCGGCTGACCTTCAGTTATGATGCAACACAGTCATCACTTAAGCAATACAATAATATGCGGGGCGCTTCAGAGTTTGCATTGATCTATCATGGCATGTTCAGGGATATGCGTGGCCTAAGGCAGTCATTCTGCCCCACATTCAAGCAATAGATCCTTGCCGGGGGAATGGTTTTTGTACCACTGCCATATAATGTATGGTACCATGAAACCAATATTTCTGATATTTTCAATGGCTTGCTGCATTGGAACAAGTTCCTGCAGTAAAGATGATGAAGTGAATGCTTCGGAAAATACCCGCGCAATGCTTATCAATAAAAAATGGATGGTCACATCCAGTACCAGCATTGATTCTTTAAACAACCAGACCGATCTTTTAGCCAATACGGAAGCATTCAAGAAAGATGATTATTTTTTATTTAAGCCTGATTCCACTTACGAACTCAATGATAATCTCGTATTAAGATATGATACCGCGAGCGTGATCATAGATGCGGGCAGATGGGAACTTTCTCCTGACCAGGAAGAGATCATAAGGATCAGCAATGTATTTACCACTGAGTATCCTCCTGCAACCATCAAAGAGATCACGGACACCAGTCTTTTCCTGGAAAGCCGGTTTGAAGGGGACAATAGCATCATCCGGAGCCGGTACAGGAGAATTGAATAGGCAGATAAACATAAAAACAGTAGCCATGTTACTTCAACCATCAGCCATTAAAAAAATTGCCATTTTCAGGGCCTTACAACTTGGCGACATGCTTTGTGCAGTGCCTGCCATCAGGGCTCTCCACCATGCATTCCCCGAAGCCAGCATTACGCTGCTTGGGTTACCATGGGCTTCATCTTTTGTATCAAGGTTTCAAGAGTATATACAGGAATTCAAATGGTTTCCAGGCTATCCCGGTCTTCCCGAACAACCTTTTCATCCTGCTGAAACCCTGCAGTTCTTAAAAGAAATGAATGATGAAAAATTTGATCTTGCACTGCAGATGCAGGGAAATGGATTCATTGTTAATCC
>JAEWIW010000183.1 GCA_023386855.1 Bacteroidota bacterium
AAAGAACCTTAACCAGAAGTTTACATTGTCAAAGGGCTTCACTAAAGCGTACTGATCATCTCAACATCTTCTTCCTCCACCTCTTCGAGTGTGGCGCGTTGAAGAATTAGTTTTCTTCCTAACAATAGCATGGCGAAAGCAAGAATGGAGCAGCTTGCCATGGTGGCGGTCATAGTCAATGAACTATTGTTTTGGAAAACGCTCACCATTGCTGAGGTCGCGGCACCAATTCCCATTTGTATGGCGCCCATCAGGGCTGAAGCGCTTCCTGCAGTATGACCAAAAGGTGAAAGACAAAGCGCTGAAGCATTTGGGAATATAAATCCCTGGCAGGCCAAATAGGAAAAGATCAGGACAATAGTCAGAAACAAGTTGCTGATGCCAAGAATACTTAAAGAAGCAAGTGTTATCCCAATGATGGTCTGAAACATCACTGCAACCCTTACGATCTTTTCACTGCTGGAACGTTTTAGCACAAAATTATTCACCTGGCTTGCACTGATAATACCCACCGCGATCATGGCAAATATCCATCCATACTGCTTTTCACTAACCTTGAACAATTCCATGAATACAAAGGGTGAACCACTGATATAGGCATACAGGCCCGCGTTGGCTATTGAACCGGTTAGCGCATAAGTATAAAATTGGGGATGCCTGCTGATGGAAGCAAAATTCTTTAATATTGCTGAAGGCTTTAACGAAAACCCAGGGTCCGCTTCCTTGCTGTTAGGCAACAGGAAATAAACCCCGGCGATAATAAGGATACTGATAATGATCAGTGCAATAAAAACCGAATGCCATCCAAAAGTAGCAGTGATATATCCACCCGCGGTAGGGGCAACAATGGGCGATACGGCCACCACCAGCATCAACATTGAAAATATCTTAGCGATATCCTTCACTTCAAAAAGATCACGGACGATGGCCCTTGCTGCCACCATTCCCGCACATCCCCCCAGTGCCTGCAATAACCTGAAAAATATCAGTGCATCAACAGAAGTGGCCAGCACGCATCCTATTGAAGCGAGAAGGTAAATGATGAGCCCTGCATACAAGGGTTTTTTCCTGCCAAATCGTTCCAGCATTGGGCCATAGATAAGCTGCCCCACTGAAATGCCAATAAAAAAGCTCGACAGGGAAAGCATCACTTTCGCAATGGTGGTATCCAGGTCGCGGGCAATATCAGGGAAAGCAGGAAGGTACATGTCGATAGAAAACGGTCCGATAGCCGTCAGCAATCCCAGCACCAGGATAAGGTAAAACCTTTTGGTTTTTTTGGAGTTGTTCATAACAAATGCTGGCAAAGGTCAGCATTTTAAGCCGTAATTTGCAGCCCTCTGAACAGATACATATGAAGTATTCGCAATGGATTGGAATTATCGCGGCTATAGGATTGATGGCATCCTGCTTTATGCCCTGGGCTTATTACCCCGATCTCAGGCAGCATTTCACCGGTTTTTATTCCTTTGAAAACGTTTATGGAAGGCCTGCAGTTGCATTTTATCCCTTTGCCATCATCTGTATCGTGTTCTACCTTATCCCGCGTGTATGGGCCAAAAGATGGAACCTGTTCTTTACCGTGCTTTGCTTTGCCTATGCTATCAAAACCTTTATCCTTTTTTCTTCCTGTTACAGGGGTATTTGTCCAACCAAGGAAACCGGTATCTGGCTGATGTTTGGCTTCACCGTGCTTATGTTACTGGCGGCATTGCTGCCTCCCGGCAAAGTGAAGAATTCGGAAGACTGACCAGGAATTTTCTTATCTTAAGTATTATTCGTGCCCCCTCAAACCAATACTATGGGTACGAAATTACCGGCTCAACCAACTACCGACGATTTCCGGGCTGTAGCAGCTCCCTATCTTGATGCCATCCGCAAACATTTTGACATTAACGGCCCCTTCGAAGTATCCGATATTGTACTTGATGTAGAAGAGAATGGAGAAAAGAAACAGTTACAATTTGTGAATCTTGTACAGGAAGGCGGTGGCGTACTGGGTGTTGCCCTTGTTGGGTATACTTATATTCTCGAAGAACTTGGAGTGCGTTTTCTCAAGCTGGCCGGAACCAGCGCGGGTGCCATCAATACTATGCTGATGGCCTGCATCAATCGAAAGGAAGACAAGAAATCCACCGTTGTGCTCGACATTCTTTCTAAAAAAAATCTCTTTGATTTTGTTGACGGGCACTGGCTTGCCCGCGGCCTGATCAGGCGATTCATTACCAGCAGGGAATCGCTGAACAGGATCTTCCGGTGGGTATCGGGAACATTGCTGGTATTGGCACTGATGTACCTTCTCAATTTTTATCTTCTGGGAAGGAATGCCTACGCAGCTTTTACTGAAGGCGCACTGATCTTTACTTCCATACTGTTCCTGGTGGTTATAACTGCATCCTTCTGGATCAGGCACCTGGTCAAACGTTTCGACCGCAATGGTTATGGTATCAATCCCGGCAGGGATTTTACCGACTGGATCACTTCCATCCTCAGGGATCCATCGCATGGACCTGTTATCGAGAACCTGCGCGACCTGCAGGGGCATCTCGAAAAAGTTCCGCCGTTTTATCATCGGTATGGAGCCGATACCAGTGATCTTAAAAAACCAAAAGAAGGTGATGAGTTTATTACCCTGGTAAGCTCTGATATTACTTCACAGATCAAGGTTGAATTCCCGAAAATGTGGAAACTGTACTGGGCTGATCCACTCCATGTAAATCCTGCCGAGTTCGTGCGGGCGTCCATGTCTATACCCGTTTTTTTTGAAGTATTCAAAATTGATCATATTCCGGTTAGGCTGGTGGCAAAGGAGTGGGAGAAGCAGCTGAATATGACCGACCCTACAAAGATCCCCCGGAAGGCCATGTTCGTTGATGGTGGTATTATCTCAAATTTTCCCATCAACATCTTCTTTAACCCAAACCTGGAAAAACCAAGGCTTCCCACTTTCGGTATCATGCTGGAGGATGTGGTGTTTCAACCAAAGGAAAGATTTACAAACCTGCTGAGTTTTTTTGGTTCCATCTTTAATACCGTAAGGTTCCATTACGATAAGGACTTCCTCATAAGGCATAATGATTTTGAAAAGACAATTGGTCGAATCGATGTGCAACGATACAACTGGCTGAACTTTAATATCAGTGCGGAAGACAAGTTGGGTTTATTCAAGAAAGGTGTCGAAGCTGCAACGGAGTTCCTGCTGGGAACTGAAGCGGTAATGGCGATCAAAGGCAACGACATGGATCCCAGGTTACCCAAGAGAGTACCCTTCAACTGGCGCGAATATCGTGATGGAAGACCTGATGTGATCAGGAAGATCAGGCAGTCGGGCAGTATGAAATCGGGACAGGTGCCCGTGAAATGATTAATGAAATATTGCCCTTGTAATGAATCATTTGAAACCAGTTCAGGTGCCAGTGAAATAATTAATTCAATAACATACAATACTTCCTCATGAACTTTGATGCCATCCTCCTGGTTGTGCTGGGACTGTGTTTGACAGGAACCTATTTCTTTGCAAGAACATTGCTGAAGGCCGACAATTCATTTTTTTACCGCAATGGAAGGGCGATGCGTGGATGGGATATTTTATTTGCTATCGACAGGAAAAAATTTGACCGTCGACTGCAGGATCTCAGCATTGAAACCATTCCATTTTTCAGGAAATGGATCTTTTATGATATTAGGTTTGCACCGGTATTTCATATCGCAGTGGCGATCCTTTTATATTTTGCCAAAAAAGCTTATGCACAGCCCGGGTTCCAGCTATTCTTTGATGTGCTGATTGTTTCGCAGGGGCTTTCTTTGATCAGTCATATCATTACCGACATCATGCTAATGAGCAGCCTGAAACACCTTGAGATGCAGGATTCCATGGCTTTGTTCAATTTCAACGTCATCATAAAAATGCTCTTCCCCATGATCGGTTGCTTTGTTTCTTTTGCCACATTGGTACTGGTATGGTTCAGGTTTCTTGATGCACATGGACTGGCTATGGCCACGCTGCTGTTCATGGTTCCACCCGTATTGATTATTGTTATCGTTAAGCTGGCAAAAGCAATAAAACCTAAGGTTGTTCTGTCAAAATAAATTTTGTCTTGTTCCTGTTATCGCACAATGATAAAACTACCTCTTACCCTTTGTTCAGGTTCCTGTGAAAATTTATAGATGCAGGTATAAATAAAACCATGTTGTTCCTGTTCACGGTTCTTCACCTTTCCATCCCAGCCTTTTTGCGGATCCTTGGTTTGAAAAACCAGTTGTCCCCAGCGATTATAAATCTGTAATTCGTAATATTCCGGGAAAGAATTTACCGCAGGTTTGAACAGGTCATTTTTTCCATCGCCATTTGGACTGAACGCATTTGGAAAGCTGATACCCCTGTAGCAATTGCCTTCCTTAACCAAAATGGTATCAAATGCCCTGCAGCCGAATTCATTGGTGACCATTATTGAATATTCCCCCGGGCCATTAACTTTTATTTTTTGTGAACCTGACCCGTTCTGCCAAAGATATGTTCTGTAGCCTGGCCCAGCATTGAGTTCTATCGGGGCATATGTACATACGGTGGTGTCGGGACCAAGATTGACAAATGTTTCATTGGCCATAAACACATCAATGGTATCGGATGAAATATTGCCACAAAAATCTTCCACCGTTAAGGAGTATGTTCCTGGTTGGTTAACGATCAATGAATTTTCTTTTGAACCTGTTGACCACAAATAATTTTTATACCCCGGGGCATTGAAGCTGATGTATTCACCTGTGCAAAGCGAATGATCTTTACCAAGGCTAACATTGGTAAGCGGAACATTTACCTGGATCTTGTATGCATCGGAAATGGTGGAGCAATTTGTTTCCATGGAGGCAGAAAGGGTAAAGGAGCCAATTTCCTTGAAATTAAGGGTCATCATGGTATCGTTTTGGGATTGGATCGTTGCAAAGTCTGCATCAACCTGCCATGAAACGGGAAGATCGCAACCCTCATTTCTTTCTATCCTGTAAACACCCTGGTTAACACCAATGCATGCAGTGGTATCACCAACAATATTAAAGCTTACGCAATTGCTTGTACAATACCCCGATGCACCGATATCTTCATTGCCTTGTGAAAAGCTGGTATCTTCTACCAGGATGTCAAGTTTTGTTACCGCTGCAAACTGGAAGGGAAGTCGTGTAACCGGTAAGGTGGAAACCGTTTCGGAAGCATTTATTTCGGTGCATACAGGTACAAGACCTTTTGAATCGGTATGTACCAGAAACGCACTACCACCGAGAGAATTTCTTTCGACTGAAGTAATAATGTATCCTCCGGCTGTTGAAGGTTGGATAAAAGGAAATGACCTGTTGACATCAACATATTTCTTTTTTCCCCACATCATGTTATTATTGGCATCAAAGCGGAAAACATTAACAAAGGCAT
>JAEWIW010000232.1 GCA_023386855.1 Bacteroidota bacterium
CTCTTTAACCCCGGCGAATACAACCTCCGGCTGGTTCTGGATGCGAATAAAAATGGTAAATGGGATTCAGGGAAGTTTTTGGGTACAAAACGCCAGCCCGAAAAAGTAATTTTTATTGAAAGAAAAATAATCGTCAGGGCTAATTGGGATAATGATGTGGATATTACTTTGTAAGTTAGGATATGAATGAATTTACGATCCGGGATCTTGAAAATCTTTCGGGCATAAAAGCGCATACCCTCCGCATATGGGAGCAGCGCTATAGCCTGTTCAAACCCCGGCGTACTTCCACTAATATCCGCACCTATTCCAGCGAAGACCTTAGGATGTTGCTCAATGTTGCGCTGTTGAATAAAGCCGGTTTTCGCATATCCCAGATCGTTAGGATGCAGAAGGAAGAGCTCTATGAAAAAGTGCTTTCCCTGACCGGCTTTGAAGCTTACCAGGAAAAGCTGCTGAACGATATGGTGCTTTGCATGGTTGAACTGGATGCCGCAGGTTTTGAAGAGAAGATAGAACAGTTCATCAGGGTCAAAGGTTTTGACCAGGCCATCAAGCGACTGGTTTTTTCCTTCCTTGAAAGGATCGGGTTACTGTGGATGACCAGCCATATCAACGTTGCACAGGAGCATCTGGTAACACAGGCCATACGTCAAAAGCTTATTGCGGCGATCGATAAAACACCGGCGTCGAAGGAAAAGCCACTGCAGGTGCTGATGTTTATGCCGGAGGGAGAAATGCATGAACTGGGAATGTTATACGTTCATTACCTGCTGAGGGCAGCGGGTGTCAACGTTCTTTACCTGGGTTCCAACCTTCCGGTTCATGACCTGGCTTATGCGGTGAAAACGGCCCACCCTCAAAAGATCTATACCCATATTACCTGCCTTCCGGGAAAGAGCGATCTGCCTGAATTTTTGAAGGCCTTCCAGGAAGTGCTGCCGGGAAAGGAACTCTATCTTTCCGGGGCTATGAATGGTTTTCCGCCCCAAAAACTGCCTCCAAATATCCTTTTTAAACGATCAGTTAACGAAGTAATCGATAGCCTCAGCTTTGTTTAACTTTTTTCCGCCCTTATTAAACATTTATTCAACAAAAGAATTTCATCCTACCCAGGCTAGCTAACTTAACCTAAAAGAAAGTTATCAGGAAAGCAATAGTTATAGGAAGTGGATTTGCCGGCATGTCGGCCGCCTCATTCCTGGCCCGGGGTGGCTGGGAAGTAACCGTACTGGAAAAACTTGACCAGCCGGGCGGCAGGGCACGACAGCTAAAAGAAAATGGATTCAGTTTCGATATGGGTCCATCATGGTATTGGATGCCCGAAGTATTTGAACGCTATTTTGCTTCCTTCGGCAGTTCTGTAAGTGATTATTATGAACTGGAACGGCTCAACCCCTCATACCGTGTTTATTGGGATAATGATTCAACCGATGTTCCGGCCAGTGTAAAGGAATTGCGTGCGCTGTTCAACCAGTGGGAGCCAGGGGCAGGAGCAAAGCTTGATGCATTTTTAAAAGAAGCTGAATACAAGTACCGGGTGGGGATAGAAAAGCTGGTGTATAAACCCGGGAGATCCATTGGTGAATTCCTCGACTGGGACCTGGTGAAAGGACTGTTCCGGCTGGATGTTTTCACCTCCATCAGCAGTCATATTAAAAGATATTTTAAAGATCCCAGGATCATCCAGCTACTGGAATTCCCGGTGCTGTTCCTGGGTGCGCTACCAAAAGATACCCCTGCATTATATAGTTTAATGAACTACGCCGACATTATCGGCGGCACCTGGTATCCAAAGGGCGGGATGTATAAGGTGGTGGAAGCGATGTACAATCTCGCCCTGGAACTTGGTGTTGAGTTCAGGTTCAATGAAGAAGCGCTGTCCATTGAACTGGAAAACAACTCCGCCAAAAGGGTGGTTACCAGGGAGAACATTTATGAGGCTGATGTGGTCATTGGTGGTGCAGATTATCATTTTATTGAACAGGAACTGTTGCCCGAACAGCACAGGACTTACTCAAGTGCATATTGGGATAAAAGAGTGATGGCTCCTTCCTGCCTGTTGTATTATGTTGGATTGAACAGGAAGCTTGAAAATGTACTGCATCATTCACTGTTCTTTGATGTTCCCTTCGAGCTGCATGGTAAAGAGATCTATTCAGATCCCCAATGGCCCACTGAACCGCTTTTCTATGTCAGTGCAAGTTCTGTAACAGATCCCACGGTAGCACCTGAAGGCCAGGAGAACCTGGTGTTTCTTATCCCCGTTGCAGCAGGACTTGAAGATGATGATGAAAATATCCGGGAATATTATTTCCAGAAGATTCTTAAAAGATTTGAGGCTCACATTGGACAATCCATTTCCAACTCCATTATATACAAAAAATCCTACTCCCATAATGATTTCGTAAGCGATTATAATTCCTTTAAAGGAAATGCATATGGCCTGGCCAATACCCTTAATCAAACCGCCATTTTCAGGCCATCATGCAAAAGCAATAAGGTTAAGAACCTTTACTATACCGGCCAGCTTACCGTACCAGGGCCAGGTGTACCCCCCAGTTTAATCAGTGGTGAAGTAGTGGCAAAAGAAATACTCAAATCGTTTTAACCAACAAGGATATGATACAATTATTTCACGATGTAAGCCAGCAGTGCAGTAAACACATTACCGCGAAATACTCTACATCCTTTGCTTCAGCTATCAGGTTGCTGCACAGGGACCTTCGGACTCCTATTCATAATATTTATGGTTTTGTTCGACTCGCCGATGAGATTGTTGATACTTTTCATGAACATGATAAAGCATTCCTGCTCGACCAGTTTAAAAAAGATACTTTCGATGCAATAGAAAGAAAGATATCCCTCAATCCCATTCTTCATAGTTTCCAGCTTACCGTAAACGAATATGAAATTGATCATGTATTGATCAATGCTTTCTTCAAGAGCATGGAAATGGATCTTTATAAAGAAGTATATGATGAAGAAGGATACAATGAATATATCTATGGCAGTGCTGAAGTAGTAGGTCTAATGTGTTTATATATTTTCTGCAGCGGGAACAGGCAACAGTATGAACACCTGAAACCCTATGCGCAATCGCTTGGTGCAGCATTCCAGAAAGTTAATTTCCTGCGTGATGTTCAATCTGATCTGCACCAGTTGAATCGCAGTTATTTTCCCGGAATAAATCTCAACAACTTTAACTGGCACGATAAAAAAAGAATTGAAGAAGATATTGCTGCTGATTTCAGGCATGCTTATATTGGCATCAGGCAGTTACCGGTGAAAGCGAGGTTTGGCGTATATGTTGCGTATAAGTATTACCTGTCGCTCTTCAGGAAGATCTGCAGAACCCAACCGAACAGGATCATGCAGGAAAGAATTCGAATACCCAATTACAGCAAGGCTTTTATACTGATCAGGGCCGGGGTGAAGAACCAGTTGCTGAAAATTTAAACTGATCAAAAAACAAGATTATGAGCTGGCTAATATTTATAGTTGTTTTCCTTATCACTTTTATTCTCATGGAAGGAGTGACCTGGCTTACCCATCGGTATATCATGCATGGGTTGCTATGGAATCTTCATGAAGATCATCACCAGCCAACAGGTCATTTTTTTGAAAAGAATGATGCCTTCTTTGTGATCTTCGCCATACCCAGTTTCTTATGTATCTTATTTGGAACAATCGACCATATCCCCTGGCTACAGGCTATTGGATTTGGCATCATGGCATATGGGTTTGCTTATTTCCTGGTTCATGATGTGATCATTCACCAGCGATTCAAATGGTTCACAAGATCAAACAATACTTATGTTCGCGCGATAAGATGGGCGCACAAGATGCATCACAAACATCGTGGCAAGGAAGATGGCGAATCCTTTGGTATGCTGTTCGTTCATCGTAAATACTGGAATAAAGTTAAGCGCGATAAAGCCATTGCGCGAATGTCCAAACTGGATCAGTATGACCAGGTATGATTATATTTTCTCGGGGGCAGGAGCTGCAGGCCTAAGCCTGCTCGCAAGGATGATCGTTTCGGGAAAATTTAAAGATAAAACGATACTGGTCGTTGACAGTTCTTCCAAAAAAAATAATGACCGCACCTGGTGCTTCTGGGAGAAAGAACCCGGCTTCTTCGAAGAACTGGTATATAAAAAGTATAACAAGCTCTGGTTTCATTCAAAGAGCTATTCCGCTCTGAACGATATAGTTCCCTATACTTATAAACTCCTTCGGGGTATTGATTTCTATGATCATTGCATATCGCTCATTCGCAGCAGTCCAAATATAACCTGGCAGCAAAACCAGGTAAGTGGTGTGCATTCTATTGATGGAAGAACATGGATCGATATCGGTGGTGAAGAGATTGAAGCAGCATATATTTTCAACAGTATAATTTTTGAAAAGCCTGTATTAAAATCCGGCCAATACTATATGCTGCAACATTTCAAAGGATGGATCATTGAAACAGGCCAGGAACATTTCCATGAAGACCAGGCTACCCTGATGGATTTCAGGGTGCCTCAACACTGGGGTACCTGCTTCGTGTATGAAATGCCTTTTAATTCAACCCGGGCCCTGGTTGAATATACGATCTTCAGCAATGAAGTATTGGAAGATGAAATCTATATACACCAGTTAAAAAATTATATTGAAAAAATTCTTGGCGTCCACGATTATAAAGTACTTGAAGTGGAAGATGGGTTGATTCCCATGACCAACTTCTCCTATCCCTTGTTTGAAGGAAATATTGTGAACATCGGCACTGCTGGTGGGCAAACAAAAGCATCAACCGGATATACTTTCCAGTTCATTCAAAAGCAATCGGTGAAGATCATTGATGCGCTGGATAAAACAGGAAAGCCCTTTTATGAAGAAAGCGTCTTCGATAAACGTTTTGCACTATACGACAGTACCCTGTTGAATATACTTTGTCATAACAAGCTGGAAGGAGCGGATATTTTTACCCGGCTCTTCCAGATGAACCGGATGACGGACATTTTAAAGTTCCTCGACAATGAAACCAGCCTGGCCGAAGAGCTGAAAGTAATAACGGTACTCCCGAAAAAGCATTTTATCCAGGCCGCGCTCCAGGAGTTGCTGTGACCCCGTGGCACGGGGGCGTGGCACGGGGGCGTGCCACGGTGTCCATTTTATCCTATCTTGCAATCATGGAATTTTCTTCAACCCTCCTGGAAAATGCAGTGAATGAATTTGCCCGGCTGCCGGGTATCGGGAAGAAAACCGCTCTCCGCCTTGTACTCCACCTGCTTAAACAGGAACCCGGGATGGTCGAGAATTTTGGTGAAACCATCCTGAAAATGCGCAGGGAAATAAAGTTCTGCAGCCGCTGTCACAATGTTTCCGATGCAGAAACCTGTTCCATCTGCCGCAATACCATGCGCCACCAGGATACCATCTGCGTGGTGGAAAATATCCGCGATGTCATCGCCATTGAAAGCACTCAGCAATACAATGGGCTGTACCATGTACTCGGAGGCATCATTTCACCACTTGATGGCATTGGTCCTGACCAGTTAAATATTGAAACGCTTTTAAACAGGATCCGGAAAGAAGAAACCCGTGAATTGATCTTCGCACTGAATCCCAATATCCAGGGAGATACCACCATCTACTATATCCAGAAAAAACTACCTTCAAAGGATATAAAAGTCACCACTATTGCCCGTGGAATAGCTTTTGGAGGAGAACTGGAGTATGCCGATGAAATGACGCTGGCCAGGAGCCTCCAGAACAGGGTACCCGTCGATAAATTCGTTTCGGGCTAACGGCCTGGTATTTGGTAATTCTCCCATATATAAGCCTAATTAAGCTGGCGTCAACTTTCAAGGTTGTTTTGTAAATTGTTCACCCGGAAATTGTGAAGCATGGTAAATTTCATTCCCATATTCCCCCTTGGTATCGTCGTTTACCCCGGCGAAAAGCTGAACCTGCACATTTTTGAACCACGATACAAACAATTGATCAAAGAATGCCTTGCAGAAGAAAAATCATTTGGTATCCCAACCGTGATCGGTGAAAAAATGCAGGAATTCGGAACGCTGATGAAAGTCACTGAACTGACAAAAGAATATGATAATGGGGAAATGGATATTAAAACCCAGGGCTTACAGGTATTCCGGATCCTGGAAGTGATACAGTCTATTCCCGATAAATTATACAGCGGCTCTATTGTTTCTTATCCCGAGAACCAGCTGGACGAGGGCAACAGGAAACTTATGCAAACCGTTGTCAAGGGGATCAGGGAAATGCACAGGCTATTGAAAGTGAGCAAGGATTTTCAAAAGGAAGAAGACCGTCTCATATCCTATGATATCGCTCATCATGCAGGGCTTTCGCTTGAAGAAGAATATGAATTACTCGGGCTCATGCGTGAGTTGCATCGACAGGAATATTTAAAAAGACATCTTAAAAAAGTATTGCCGGTTTTAATGGAGATGGAACACCTGAAGGAAAAGATTAAACTCAACGGCCACTTCAGGAACCTGGGGTAGAGTGTGATTAGTAAATTCCTATATCTTTAGCACATGAAAATTTCAGGTTTCACGATCATCAAAAACGCTGTGCTTAACGATTATCCAGTGGTGGAATCGATCCGTAGTATTTTGCCTGTAGTAGATGAAATGGTAGTTGCCATAGGAAACAGCGATGATGAAACCGAACAATTAATTCAATCTATCAATTCTCCCAAGATCAGGATCGTTCACTCTGTATGGGATACTTCCATCAACAAGGGCGGATCCATTCTTGCCGTTGAAACCAATAAGGCATTAAAACATATTGACCCTTCCAGCGACTGGGCATTTTATATCCAGGCCGATGAAGTGATCCATGAAAAATACCATGATGCCATCCGTAAGGCTGCGGAAAAATTTCAATCCGACAAAAGAGTTGATGGGTTACTATTCAACTATCTTCATTTCTATGGAACATATGATTATGTAGGTGACAGTCGCCGATGGTACCATAAGGAAGTACGCATCATACGCAATGATCCAACCATCACAGCTTTCCGCGATGCACAGGGCTTTCGCCGAAACGAACAGAAAATAAGGGTTAAACAGGTTGATGCATATGTTTATCATTATGGTTGGGTAAAGAGCCCAAAGCAAATGAACGAAAAACAACGTATCGCTCTGAATTACTGGAATGAAAGAACAGACCTTGCCGAGCGCCTCGATGCAACCGAGGTCTTCGATTATGAAGATTATGATTCCCTGTCTAAATTCAACGGTACCCATCCTGAGGTAATGAAAGAACGTATCAGGAAAATGAACTGGAACCTGAACCTCGATCTAACCAAAAAGAAATTCTCTTTATCGGACAGGTTGCTGTACTGGTTTGAAAAGAAGACCGGTATCAGGCCATTCGATTTTCGTAATTATAAAATCATTTAAGCATTCTCCCATGCATAACACGCTTTCGGAACTTGTTCAGCAGGGAGATATCAAGGCAATTGCAAGAAGCATTTCACTGGTTGAAAA
>JAEWIW010000285.1 GCA_023386855.1 Bacteroidota bacterium
GCAATGCCTGATGGTGATATATCCCTTTGCATATTGTTTGAAAATGGGAAGGTATTTAGATACCTTATCATCCAGTTTGATCTTTCCCTGGTCAACAAATTGCATTACCAATGCAGCAGTGAACCATGAACTCATGGCGCCCACCTGGACCTGCGTATTAACATTGAAATCACCCAGGTTTTTCTGGTACACCAGCTGGCTATCCTTTGTGGCCATTACTGCGAGCTGTCCACCATATTTTGAAGCGTGCCGGGAAACTATTGCATCAGCTTCGGGGTTGGGAGGAAAAAGAGGCTTCTTTGTTTTTGAACCCTGTGCAACAATATCCAACTGAAAAAATTGCAGTAAAAATAATATTAGACTGAATTTTAGGCAGTTATGCATTAAAATTCGCGACAAGTTTACCGGGGACTTTGTTTGGATTAGCATTTGAGGATATGTATTCGTAATAAGAATAGCTCAATATAATTAAGATAACGACACAATATTCAATCATAAAAGTTTTAACTGAACTGGTATGAACCTAAATAATTTTACGATCAAGGCACAGGAAGCCATTGCACAGGCACAGCAACTTGCCTTCAACGCGGGAAATCCCAACATTGAAACGGAGCACCTGTTGAAAGCGTTGCTTTCCGACCAGGAGTCACCTGTAACATTCCTGTTGAAGAAGAGTAATGTCAATACTGCTTTTGTAGATACCAAGCTGGAGGAAAGTCTTAACCGCCTTCCAAAGGTTAGTGGTTCGGAGCCTGCGCAATCCATCTGCAGGGATGCCAACAACGTGATCCTTCGTGCTGGTGCTGCATTGAAGTTATTCAATGATGAGTTCGTAAGTGTTGAACACCTGATGGTAGCGATCGTGCAGGGCAATGATAATACAGCCAACATTTTGAAAGATGCTGGTCTTACAGAGAAAGTACTTATCGCTGCCATTAAAGACCTGCGAAAGGGATCAACCGTTTCATCTCAAACCGCCGAAACACAATTCAACGCGCTGAATAAATATGCCAAGAACCTGAACGAACTGGCCAGGGCTGGAAAGCTTGATCCCGTGATCGGTCGGGATGAAGAGATCAGGCGTACCCTTCATATTCTTTCGCGCAGGAGCAAGAACAACCCTATACTTGTGGGTGAACCCGGTGTGGGTAAAACAGCAATCGCAGAAGGACTTGCTCACAGGATCGTCAATGGTGATGTTCCCGAGAACCTGAAATCAAAAGTGATCTTTGCCCTTGACATGGGGTTGCTCATTGCAGGAGCAAAGTATAAGGGAGAGTTTGAAGAGCGTTTGAAAAGTGTTGTGAAGGAAGTGAGTACCAGTGATAGCGAGATCATTCTTTTCATTGATGAGATCCATACGCTGGTTGGCGCGGGTGGAGGTGAAGGAGCCATGGACGCGGCCAATATACTGAAGCCTGCATTAGCGAGAGGTGAGTTAAGAGCAATTGGTGCAACCACTTTGAATGAATACCAGAAATTTTTTGAAAAGGATAAGGCCCTTGAGCGAAGGTTCCAGAAAGTAATGATCGATGAGCCTTCGGTTGAGGATGCCATATCAATTTTGCGCGGGCTTAAAGACCGTTATGAAACTCACCACCATGTAAGGATCAAGGATGAAGCAATCATTGCCGCGGTGGAACTTTCGCATCGATATATTACCGACAGGTTCCTGCCCGATAAAGCCATTGACCTTATTGATGAAAGCGCAGCAAAGCTTCGACTGGAGATGAATTCCATGCCTGAAGAACTGGATGAACTCGAAAGAAGAATACGACAACTGGAAATAGAAAGAGAAGCCATCAAGCGTGAGAATGATGAGGTCAAATTAAAAGAACTCAATACAGAGATCTCCAATCTTGCTGTGCAACGCGATACCTTAAAAGCAAAATGGCAGCAGGAAAAAGACCTGGTAGAAAAAGTACAGAATGCAAAGGCCGAGATTGAGAACCTGAAGCTTGAAGCCGAGAAGGCGGAAAGAAATGGTGATTATGGAAGGGTGGCTGAGATCCGTTATGGAAAAGTTCAGGAGCAGCAGAAGATCATTGATGAGTATTCAGCCGAGCTTGATGCAACAAGTGAAAAAAGATTATTGAAAGAAGAAGTGGATGCAGAAGATATTGCTGAATCTGTGGCTAAGGCAACAGGTATCCCGGTGAATAAAATGCTCCAGAGTGAAAGAGAAAAACTGTTGAACCTTGAAGATGAATTGCATCATAGGGTGGTTGGACAGGATGAAGCCATTACTGCAGTTGCCGATGCGATACGCAGGAGTCGCGCAGGTTTACAGGATCCTAAAAAGCCCATTGGTTCATTTATTTTCCTGGGTACAACTGGTGTGGGTAAAACCGAGCTGGCCAAAGCCCTGGCGGAATACCTGTTCGATGATGAGACCATGATGACCAGGATCGACATGAGTGAATACCAGGAAAAACATACTGTCAGCAGGCTGGTTGGAGCACCTCCCGGTTACGTGGGATATGAAGAAGGTGGCCAACTTACCGAAGCCGTTCGGAGAAAGCCTTATTCTGTTATCCTGCTGGATGAAATTGAAAAAGCGCATCCTGATGTTTTCAACGTATTGCTTCAGGTGCTTGATGATGGCCGCCTGACCGATAACAAGGGAAGGGTAGTGAATTTCAAGAATACCATCATCATCATGACCAGCAATATGGGTAGCCATATCATCCAGGAAAATTTCGAGAATGTAACAGAGCTGAATAAAGAGGAGGTAGTTGAAAGAACAAAGGTGGAAGTGATGAATATGTTGAAACAAACCATCAGGCCTGAATTCCTCAACAGGATCGACGAAGTGATCATGTTCCAACCCCTGATGAAAACAGAAATCAAGGGTATCATCAGGATACAATTGAGGCAGTTGCAGAAACTGGTGGAGCAATCCGGAATTCAACTCGAGTTCAGCGAATACCTCCTTGAGTACCTCGCAGAAAATGGATTTGACCCGCAATTCGGTGCAAGGCCTTTGAAGCGGCTGATCCAGAAAGAGATCATCAACCCGCTGAGTAAGAGGATACTGGCTGGAGATATTGACCGGAACAGGACGGTGCTGGTAGACGTTTTTGATAAAACTGTTGTTTTCCGTAATGAAGCGGCAATAGTAGAAAATAGCGTTTCTCAATAGCAGTTGACAACCAATTAATTTAATTTTGCAACTATAAGGTTACGGGTGCCAGAACCCGTAGCCTTTTGCATAGGAAATTACCGTTAAACAGGAAGTTTGCAGGAGGTTCAGCAAGGTTTTTCATTATCCTATCCCGGAAAAATTGATCCAGGCTACTGTGAGTCAATCATCTAAAACAACCAATGAACCATGGCCACAACTTCAAAATCTAATCCGCTCATCCAACCCAAGCATGTATGGACAGGGGCCAAGAATGCCCCCGTTTCCCTGGTGGAATTCGGCGATTATGAATCCGCCGAATGCGCGGAAGCCCACCAGGTGGTAAAAGAATTACTTGTTGAACTGGACGGGGTACTGCGTTTTAATTTCCGCCATTTTCCCCTTACCATGATCCACCAGAAATCCATGAAAGCAGCCGAAGCCGCAGTGGCTTCCGCCCAATGCGGTAAGTTCTGGGAGTTCCATGAACTGTTGCTCGAAAACCGGAAATCATTAGGCATCATCAGCATCAAGCAATATGCAAAGCAAGCCGGTATTGAAGATAAACGCTTTCTCACCAACCTTGTGGATGGAACATTTGGATGGTATGTAAGGAACGACCTGCTCGAAGGATTGGAAAAAGGCGTACGCCAGGTGCCTTCATTTTTCATCAATGGAACCAGGTTTACCTCTAAAATAAGTTATGCAGCTCTTAAGGATGCAATCTTGGAAAAGTATGCCGATGAGATCAGGAAATAAAGGACCTGGTACTGGTGAAAATTTTGCGTAAAAGATCATTGTTAGTGATATCCCCCTGACCCTTTGAGGTTAAGAAACAAAATCAGCCTGGTTTTCTTCTTTCGTTACTACAAAATAGGGTGGAATGAAATTTACATCGGATATTACCAAAAATTACCCGATCACCGTTGGAGCATCCATCTTGTACACTATCTAAATCTTTGACTCTTCGATCCGGAATGCCGGCGCGGCCTGGAAATACGCGGGGAGTAAAGGTTTTTACGAAAAACCGTGGCTACCTTAACCTGCTTACTGTCCTGTTTATTCTTATCAATTATTCCTCATTTTGTCAACAGCAACCTGAAAAGCTGGCCAACAATAAAGTCGATAGTTTTTACCAGCTCAAATACAAGGGCCTGTTGGGTAAGATCGCCCAAACCATTGTTGTTGATTCAACTGATGACGGGTCGGGCGACCAGCAGCGACTGGACCGGAAATTCCAGCGTCACCGCAATAAGATCATCCGTAATATCATCGTTAAAAGGCTTCCCTTCGGAACGCCCATCCAGGATACCAGTAAGTCGTTCACCAGCGTACTTACCGATATGGCCAATTACCTCCATTATGATACCCGGGAGAAGATCGTCCGAAATAACCTGTTTTTCCGGAAAAACGAAAAGCTATCACCCTACTTAATGGGAGATAATGAACGCCATCTTCGTGACCTTGTATTCCTTGGCGATGCCAGCATATCGGTCAGAACAATCGCCGGAACAAGAGATTCGGTTGATATCCTTATCCTGACCAAGGATGTTCTTTCTGTTGGCGGCAAGTTTGATATGTCGGCCCTCGATGATTTCCAGGTCAATGCCCGTGAAGATAATTTCCTGGGGATGGGCGACAGGCTGGAAGGAAAGCTGTTGTTTGATGCAGAGCGCAGGCAAAATATGGGTTTCGGCGTGGAATATATCCGTCGAAATATTAATGGAAGCTTTATGGATGGAACCATTGGATGGCAGAATTATTTTCCTTCTATTTTGGGCGGATTGAAACAGGATAATATTTTTTATACCCGGTTGTTGAAACCACTGGTGCATCCTTACATGAAGTGGACCTATGGACTGGATGCCTCTCTTCATTATTCAAAGCACCAATACCTTTCTGATTCAACGTATAAAATGGATCATCATTATGGGTTCTATAATGTTGATGCCTGGGGAGGAATTGTATTTGATCCTTATTTCAGTGCAACCAGGCCTAAGGATGAACGGTTAAGAACTTACCTGGGTCTAAGGGTGATCTCGCAAAAATTCAATTATGTGCCGGGGAAATTCATTGACCAGTATTTCTTCCGTTATGCCGACCAGCAGGGGATCCTGGCTTCTTTGTCCATGTTCAGCCAAACTTATTACAAAACCCGTTACGTGTATGGACTAGGCCGTTCAGAAGATGTGCCCGAGGGACTTGATGTTTCCGTTACCACGGGGTATGTAAACAAGGAAAAAAGGCAGCGTCAATACCTTGGGATGGGACTGCAGCTGAGTTATTTTTCCAAATACGACAACTATTATAATTACACCGTAAGGCTTGGCGGGTATAAGAAGAAAAATTCATTTGAAGATATCGACCTGTTAGGCAACCTGGAGTTTTTTTCCAACCTCAGGAGGCTGGGGAAGTGGAAGCAGCGAAGTTTCATCACTATTGGAGTGGCCAAGCAGTTCAGCCCATTGCTCAATGAACCTTTGTTTTTGTCGAGCGAATATGGTTTAAGGGAATTCACCAACGATTCGTTGTTCGGGGGAAATTTCAGGGCGGTGATCAAAGCTGAATCGGTTTTTTATTCCGACTGGTCATTGATTGGCTTCCGTTTTGCACCATTTATTTTTGCCAATGGCAGTTACCTTGATGGGCCCATGCCTGAAAGGTGGCATAAGAAGTTTTTTCCCAGTGTTGGTGGCGGGCTCAGGACAAGGAACGAAAGTTTGATATTTGGAACAGTTGAACTAAGAGGATTTTATTTCCCGGACAGGAATTTTTATAATGAGCGGGTACGGGTGGAGGTCAGTACCAACCTGCGGTTCAAGTATAATATGGAAAGGTTGAAGCGGCCGGAATTTATTTCTTTCAATTAAACTTTTATCGTCAAATTCGCGTTTGAGATCAATATAAAATTTTAAGATTCACATCATATGAAACGCCCCATCATCATCATTGTGCTGGCCATCGTGGTAGCAAGTATTGCACTGTATGCTTTTATTGGCCGCTCATCGGTACAGGCGGAGGAGGCTAATCCTCAAATAGTTGAGGCCGGTAAACAGGACACCACCGAAAAGGGTGCAAATGGAAATGGAGCCACCGCAGTTAATGCAACAACAGCAGTCGAAGCGCCCGCACCGGCATATCCTCCCCTGGATACGGCGTTGTACCAGAAAATGATCACCCATATCACGAATGGAGATTCAAGTGGCAAATGGCCTGTTAAAGCGCCACTGCCCTTACCCGGAGCCATTCTTCCGTTCAAGCGGGTAATTGCGTATTATGGTAATCTTTATTCCAAACAAATGGGGGCATTGGGAGAATATCCCCGTAAGGAAATGTTGAGAAGGCTGATGGATGAGGCTAAAAAGTGGGAAGCTGCCGATCCTTCCATGAAGGTTCAACCAGCACTGCATTATATCGCAGTTACCGCACAGGGTAGTCCTGGTAAAGGAGGCAAATACCGTTTACGAATGCCTTTTCACCAGATCGATTCTGTGCTGAGCATGGCCAAAGAAATTGATGCGATCGTGTTTATCGATATCCAGGTTGGCTTAAGTGATATCAGGAATGAACTGCCTGAATTCAAAAAATACCTGAGCATGCCGAATGTTCATCTTGGAATTGACCCCGAGTTCTCGATGAAAACAGGTCATGCGCCTGGAAAAGTGGTTGGGACATATGATGCATCAGATATCAATTATGCTTCTGATTACCTTGCGCAGCTGGTGAAGGAAAATAACCTTCCTCCGAAGATACTTGTGGTACACCGTTTCACACAGAAGATGGTTACCAACTACCAAAGCGTCAAGACCAGGCCGGAAGTGCAGATCGTTATGCATATGGATGGATGGGGAGAACCAGCAAGGAAAATAAACACCTATAAGTCCTTTATTCATCGTGAACCTGTACAGTTCACCGGATTCAAATTGTTTTATAAGAATGATGTGATCAGGGCCAAGTCGAGGCTGATGACACCACAGGAATTGCTTAAGTTGAAACCATTGCCGGTGTATATACAATACCAATAAATCCTTATATCAGTGAAACAACCAGTAAAATAAAGATCACGAGGATCAGCAGGATAATAATTGCGAGCATGGGACCCTGGAGATGTTTGATCTTTTTCTTATCCCTTCTTTTCTTTTTCTGGTCGATATAGGTGGATAATTGCCGGTTCAGTTGTTCCACGTAGGAGTCAATCTCCTGTTGGGTTTTGACCTTTCCAAGGCCTTCCATTGCTTCATTGGCAAAGGGGTTGTCCATCATCCATTGTTCAACCTCGTTTTTTTCTTTGGACGACAGTTTTCCGCTGAGGTAATCCATCAGTTTCTGGTTGTCGATATCCTTGTTACTATTTGATAATATGTTGATCAGGTCGTTCATGTACACATATTCTTTATGCTTCGTTTCATTTATTGTTTACCCCCGCTGATTGCTGCTATCATTGAGGGTTTATTCATCATATCAATTTATTCTTTTTATCAATAGACCCTGTTGATACCTGTTAGCCTTGAGGGTTTATTCATCATATTAATTTCTTTTTCTTTTCTACCAGAAGCCTCAGGTTTCTTTTCCCGTTCTGTATATAACTTTTAACCTGGAGAATGGAAAAGCCGGTCTTCTCGGTGATCTCCTGGTAGGAATTTTTCTGAAGGTAGAATAAACTAAGGCATTCGCGTTGTTCAGGATTTAATTCCTTCATGGATTGTTCCACCAGGTCGAGATGGAGATCTTTTTCCTGCAGGGCGGATGCCTGTTCGGAGCCATCATCCACTACCATCAGTTCCTCTTTCAGTTCCATTGACTGTGTTCCTTTGCGGTCGCGGATCTTCATCAGGCAATGGTTTTTAGCCACCATGTAAAGCCACGACTTAAAATATTCCACCCGGTATTTTTCCAGCTCGGTGATCGCTTTCAGGAAGATCTGCTGAACAGCATCGCGAGCCTCCTCTTCATCCCTGAGGTATTTCATGCATACACCAAAGAGAAGGAGGGTGAATCGCTGCAATAATATGCCGAGCCATTCATTGTTGCGGTCAGCATAATAATACTGCAGCAGTTCCTGGTCGCTTATATGATCATATCTTCCTTTTTTCACCGGCTGAAAAATAGTTTTTTTATTTTATAAGATGCAAAACCCAGGATTTTTCATAAAGCTGGATCCTTAAGAAATGTTTCAATCGCCTGGTGTTTGATTCTGTTGCAGATGTTTGTTTCAGTTGCCGGGGTTTTGATTTAGCCACCTGGTATTTCTTTTGGTAGCCTATGTGTGTTTTAATTAGAAGATGTTTGTTTCATCCGCCTGATGTTCTGGTAAATGTTATAATATTGAATGCAATATCTATATCATGACATACGCGATTAATATGGTTCCGGTAAGCCCGGTAAGATCGGCGCCCTCTCATAAGGCTGAAATGGTTAGCCAGCTTCTGTTTGGTGAAGCCATGCAGGTTATTGCAGAAGAAAAAGAATGGCTTCATATTTCGTGTATACATGATGGTTATGAAGGATGGTGTCATAGGTCGCATATACAGTTTGCAGATGAACTTTCCTCCGTATCACCATTATTAGCCGGTGACTGGGATAATAAAGTTATGTTCAGGGATGCAGTGATGCATATACCCATGGGCAGCCAGCTACAATATATGGGCCTTATAGATGGCACTCATGATTCCGCTGGTATTACCGGCCTTGACATCGTTAAACCCGTTCCGTTCAATGGTGATGCGCTTATTGCACGTGCGAAAATGTTTTTGAACACGGCCTATCTATGGGGAGGCCGGTCGGTGTATGGAGTGGATTGCAGTGGTTTCTGCCAGGTAGTATACAGTTTCTTTCAAAAGTATTTACCACGAGATGCATGGCAGCAGGCTTTGGAAGGTGAAGCTATCGGGTTTTTGCAGGAAGCCAGGGCAGGTGACCTTGCGTTTTTTGATAACGAGGAAGGAAGGATCACGCATGTTGGAATTCTTATCGACGCATCGACGATCATACATGCTTCAGGAAAAGTAAGGATTGATAAAATTGACCCAGCAGGAATACTGAATATGGATACGAATACAAGGACGCATAGGTTGAGGGTGGTGAAGAGAGTAGTGACTAGTGATTAGTGATTAGTGATTAGTGACTAGTGATTAGTGACTAGTGATTAGTGTGATTAGTGTGATAAGTGTGATTAGTGTGATAAGTGAATTCACACGGTCCTCGGTCCTCGGTCCTCGGTCCTACTTAAACCATTTAGCAATCACCACATCAAGTGAGAGAAGTTTGAAGGCGGTATAGAGGAGCACAACGGCGAAGATCTTTTTGAGCATGGCCTGGTCAATGCGGATGGCGATCTTGCCGCCAATCAAGCCACCGACGATGAATCCTGCAGCCAGTAAGGCAATTACCTGGAAACTGATTGGAGTTCCTGTTCTTTTTCCTTCATGGTAATAGGAAAGGAAAGCAAGGATCACCACGGGCAGGCACAGTACACCCAATGATGTTCCCTGTGCCTGGTGCTGTGAATAATGCAGGAAATAGACCATGGCAGGAACAAGTATTACACCGCCTCCAATGCCTACCAAACCGCTGAGGATACCGGCGGCAACACCTATGCAAATTAGTATGATGATCTCCTGCATACGCATGAATTAATAACTTGAATCTTCTTTAAAATAAATCATAGCGCCGGATAATTTTTTTTCATGAATTAATTCCTTAAAAATATTTTAGCGCTGAGAACTTTCAATGCAATAATCAATGCCTGAAATTTTCCTTGTAATAATTCATGGCATCATTAATGATCTTGTAGGCAAACTCGCGGTTGCCGAATTCTTCCACCTTCACGGTCTTATTCTCCAGTTTTTTATATTCTTCAAAGAAATGCCTGAGTTCATCAAAGAAGTGCTTGTGTAATTCTTCAATATCATTATAATAATTCACACTTGGATCATTGGCAGCAACAGCGATGATCTTGTCATCGGCATCGCCACTGTCGATCATCTGCATAACGCCAATAACTTTGGCTTCCATCAAACACAGGGCCTGTACGGGTTGCGAGGTGATCACCAATATATCCAGCGGATCCTTATCATCACCATAAGTTTGAGGAATGAATCCATAATTACAGGGGTAATAGAAAGAAGAATAAATGATCCTGTCGAGCTTCAGTAAACCACTGGGTTTATCTATTTCATATTTGGCTCTTGATCCCTGGGGAATTTCAATTACTGCATTAACGATCTTTGGAGCACTCTCACCTGATGGTATCCCGTGCCAGGGATGTGAAATAGTTATCATAAATGGTCATTATTTTGTTAACCATGCACCGGCAAAAGTTGCGATC
>JAEWIW010000290.1 GCA_023386855.1 Bacteroidota bacterium
TGGTTTTTCGCAGGTTATTCCCCAAATGAAAGCCATACTGGATGCCAGGGAAAGCGCTACTACTTTTGAAACTCACCGTACCCACCTGGAAGAATACCTCGAATTTGCCTTACAACTGCAAAAGGAAATGAATACTACCCTGGCGGAACCGCAATAGATCACCACGATATTGGCCTCCTCAGGAAAGACGCCATTTGCTTACAAGTCCTTCTGTAATTTTTGAATTCCCCTTATTTTCAGTGGCATTGTTTTTTTTATAGCCTCAGCAGGGAAAACAATGTATATGAATGATACTGAAAAGAAGAGATCGGAATCAATGGCCTTCTACAAGGAAGCATTGCAGTTACTGAACAGCAGTGGCATTGATTATATGCTTGGTGGTGGGTTTGCGATGTGTCATTATACCGGGATCTTCCGCGATACCAAGGACCTTGATGTATTCTGCAAACCCAACGATCATACAAAAATATTAAAGCATTTTAGTGAACATGGATACGAGGTTCAGCTCACTGATGTTCGATGGCTGGCCAAATTATTCAAAGGCGATTATTTTATTGACATCATTTTTGATACGGTAAACAATATCTGTACGGTTGACGACAGCTGGTTTGAAAATGCACCGCAGGGTGAATTTGTGGGTGAACCGGTACGATTTATGGGAGCGGAAGAATTGGTATGGTGTAAATGCTTTGTACAGAACAGGGAGCGATATGATGGGGCTGATATCAACCATATATTATTGAAATATGGCGACAGGCTTAACTGGAAGAAACTGTTGCAGCGGATCGACAGGCACTGGCATTTATTACTCTCGCACCTGATCCTGTTCCAGTTCGTTTATCCTTATGATTTCAGGAACATCATACCCCGCTGGTTGTTCGATGAACTGATGGCGAGATGTAATGAGCAATATGACCTTCCATCGCCGGTGGTAAGGGTTTGCCGCGGACCGATTATCGACAATACACAGTAGGAAGTGGATATCAAGGAATGGAATTATAAATCCTGTACAATAATGACAATCTGATGATGGAACAAAAACAAACCAATATAGCCACAGTTGATAATACGCTTAAACACCAGGATGGTCACGCCAACGGAAGGCCATTACGAATAGCAGCAACCGCCGATATACATATCCGGGAAACGGACCAGGGCAAATGGACCGGATTTTTTAAGGAAGTTTCTTCAAAGGCTGATGTGCTGGTCATTGCAGGTGATTTAACGGATACCGGCGATGAAGGAGAAGCGCAGGTATTAGCAGAGGAGTTGAAAGCCTGTACAATACCGGTGATTGCCGTGCTGGGAAATCATGACCATGAAAAAGGAAGGCATAAGCTGATCAGGCAAATGTTGCAGAAAGCCGGGGTAAATATGCTGGATGGAGAATCGATCATTATCAACAATGTAGGATTTGCGGGCGTAAAAGGTTTTGGTGGAGGTTTCGATAACCACATGTTATCCATGTTTGGTGAAGGAGCCATGAAAGCCTTTGTACAGGAGGCAGTGGATGAAGCACTGCACCTCGACAGGGCGCTGGCGAGGATCGATTCAGAAAGTAAGCAGATACCAAAAATTGTGGTCATGCATTACAGTCCCATTTCCGATACTGTAAAAGGGGAACCTGAAGTAATTTTTCCATTTCTCGGGTCATCAAGGCTGGCCGAACCGCTGGTCAGGAGAAAGGTACAGGCTACTTTTCATGGGCATGCCCATATGGGACAACTTAAAGGAGAGATCAGTTCGGGGGGAAAAGTGTTTAACGTGGCAAAGCATATATTATTAAAGCAGGGTTATGAGCAGCCTTATCATCTCTATGAAGTTCAACCCGAGGGAGAAGTAAGGGCAGTAAATGATGCAACTGCCCCGGGTATGAAAGAACAAACTGTAAATCATTAAAGATCTATGGCTGCCCTTCGGGTGGGTAATAAAAATTTGAACCGGATTATTTTTCTTTTTACATCCGATTTCTCCTATTTTTGCAACCCATTTGGCGGGGTAGCTCAGGTGGTTAGAGCGTTGGATTCATAACCCAAAGGTCACGGGTTCAACTCCCGTCCCCGCTACATAATAAGTCCCGGAGGTTTTCTTCGGGATTTTTTTTTATTTAATTCTATATTTTTTGCACCAGGCTTATTCCACTTCCAGCTTCAATACTCCACTACCCCATCTTCCCTTCTCATCAAATCCTTCCACTTCAACCCTGTAATTTCCTTTCAAATCAGAAGTGTAAAAATTAAATTCAAAACTTCCATCAGCGTTTGGTTCCAGGAAAGGAATCCAATATAGGGTTGTTCTGAAATCTGGCTTCCTCGATTCAAGCTGGTTCAACTGGTCATAAGTTACCTGGGGGAAATCTTTTGGGGGCTGCAAGGCCTCGTAATCCACCGGCAACACACCTGCATCCAGTTCAAGTTCACCCAACGAACCAGAATATGTTTTTATACTAATGATACCATCAAAAAAAGCAGTGCCCATGAAATATCGTTTTGGAATGATATCGATCCTTTCAATTTTTAAAGGATTCACTTTTATGGCAGCATCCGCTGATATGGGTACTCCATCCAGCAAAGTAACAGGCCTGTGTACAGTGGGCACCCCCAGCCGGTTCCGGGTTATGGATTCAAAATAATAGCCTTTACTTCTTTTCTGAACAATCACTTCAATCACATATTCCCTCAGCACTTCTTCCATGGTAGGAAAACGTGTAAAATCATCAAGTCGGTAAACAAAATCCGGATGACCATAAAACATCAGGGAATCAAAAGGCAATAAAAAGGCTTTAGATAAAGTATCCGATACATCATCCCTGAATAGAAGCTGCTGTGCTATCATTCTCTTCTGCAAATCATCAAACTGTTGTACCCCACTTGTTGACAGTGGCGTGGAAGAATATTCTTCAAAAAAGGGACTCATGATTTCCATATTGCCGAAATGCTTTCCAGCCTTTATCACCTGAACAACCATTGAAGTTTTGCCATAGACCATTTTATTCAACCTGAACACTGCCTTGCCATCAGGGTTGATAACAGATGTAAACATTAAAGGGGTTTCGCCCGGAATAGAAAGGTATGCCGTATCTCCAGGCGCAATACCTGAAGATCGATCTTTAATCCTCGCTTCAATGAATTGCAAACCTATTTCGGGAAGATACCGGGGTTTAAAATTTTCTTCCCTGATTGTATTTGCTGTATCATTCAAATGAACATCAGAATTTCTTTGCTCTTCATTATCAAGGTAAACCCTTGCGAGTAATACGGTTCCTTTATTTGCGGAAGGGATATGCCCTTTAACGGTAACCTTTGACCTGCTTTTTAACTTTGTTGGTAATGGATCAAGCTGGATGGAAAAGCTATCTTTTGCAGGAATCGTTTTATCCATCGAAACCTTCAGTTCAGGCAACTTTTTTTCTGAAGGCTGTACAATAGCTATGTTTTTTGTGAAGAAGGATTCTGGTCCAAAATTCTTCATCCAGTTGGTATAAATTTTTAGCTGGTAATTTCCTGATGCAAGTGTTAATGGCAATTGAATATATCCTGCGCCTTTACCCGCGGATAGGAGTATTTTCTTTTGCACATAAGCCTGGTTTCCTTTTATAAGTTCAACATAACCCAGTGTTTGAAAAGGTATAGGCGAATGGTTGCTTTGATCACTATGAAAAGCACTGAACCAGATGGTTTCACCAGGCAGGTACAATTGCCTGTCGGTTTGCGCATATAACTGTTCATGGAAAACGGATTGCGCAACATTGAGCTGGCTAACACAAATGAACAGCAACAATAACAGGCAGTTAAAAACCTTTTGTTTCATAAGCTTAAAGTTTACCAGAAAGCTGGCCGTATATTGGTTCCGGAAAGTGTACAGTCAATACATTTACGATCTGCTGAATAAAATCCTTCATTAAATCCCTTCATCTGGTAAGGGGTATATGCAGGATAATATAAACGAAAAGTATCCGGGTTGTTGACCACATACACTTCTTCGCAAGGCACCTGGTAATTCCAGTTGGTGATATCGTTGTTATGAATAAAAATTCTTTGTTGAGCCGGTGAGGTAACACTAACATAACCTATCACCAACTCAGAAGGATCACTGATACATTTAATGTTTCCCGAAATTTCTGTTGGTTGGGGACCAAAAATTGAACCGGTGGTTTCTGTATTGGTTTTCATGGCACGGTAAAAATCATAGGCAGGTCTTGTAAGAGCAAGCTGGTGTACAAGTAAACTGTACTTCACGCTTAATCGCTGGTCGTGCCGAGGTATCTTCAACAGTGGTGAATGGTAAATGATATTATCTTCCAGGTTTGAAGATGTTCCTAATAACAGGCTACTGGAAAGCTGGTGTTTATAGCAGATATACATATTCTTTCTCTCCTCTTCAGGACGCGGATTTACCTGGCCAAGGTCAGGATCATATTTATAAAATGATTCGTGCTTGGAATGGAATTCCCATGTTTCTGTATAATCCCATAAAAAATATTGAAGCTCCGGATCTGTACTATGCGTATTGACACTTAATTCTATGCCTTGTTCCTCTTCTGCCCATGTCAAACTATCGATTGCAGGAGTAACCAGTACCTTTTCAAATGAGGATGCATATTCTTTTCCATCAGTAACAATCTTTAAACGGTATTGTTTTGATGCATCAAGAATAAAATTACCGCTATAGGTGCCATCACCCCAAGTCGATAATGGATAGCTTTCCTGTGCATTGCTTTCCACCACTACTGATGCGTTAGGAATTATCTGGAAAGGATCACTGCTGGCAACAGGCCTGCTCCTGGTTAACCTTATCCTGGTTTCTTCACCATTGGCCTGTATATAGCCCTCAACTATCATTACCTTATTATCCGATTCCCTGATCTCTGGCAGGTAAGCTTCCCGGCAGGACGTAAGGGCAAGCAGGATAATGCATATATACTCCAGGCTGCGCATATTAAAAGCGGATATTATAATTTACAAATGGGATCATTGCACCAAAAATGAATAGCTTATACCCCTTCGAAACACCATTCTCAGAAGTGAAATACACCGAGTAAGGATTTTTTCTTCCTGTAAGATTGTATACTCCAATGGTCCAGCTATTATGGGTCAACTGGTTTACTTTATGGTTTCCATCGATGTTCATCGAGAAATCAGCACGGAAATAATCCGGTATTCGATACGCATTCCTGTCGGAATACAAGGCTCTTTCTGACCCGCCATACCAGTAACTACCAATAGGAAGTGTTATGGGACGACCTGTACTATAGGTAACATTTAGCGATACACTGAAGCGAAGGTTCACCCTGTAATTGCCGACAAGCGTTGCATCATGAGGTTTATCATAATTGGAAGGATACCATTCGCCCCTGTTAACGATCATTCCCTGGTTTTCGTCATTCATCTGCAGCATTGTCCTGGAATAAGTATAGGCCAACCACCCGCTAAGTTTACCTGTTCTTTTTCTTAAAAGAAACTCCACACCATATGCCTTTCCCTTTGTATTCAGCACATCCCTTTCGATGTTTTCATTCAGCACAAGCGTTGCCCCGCTTTTATAATCAAGGTAATTCTTTATCTTTTTATAGTACCCTTCAATGGATATTTCAAGTGAATCAGCGCTGAAGGTTTTATAAATACCAAGGGAAAGTTGCCCGCCAACCTGGGGCTTAATATTGGGATCGCTAAGCTTCCATATATCCGTAGGAGATATAGCAGTAGTGTTGGATAACATGTGAATGTATTGCCTGAGCGTATTGAATCCCAGCTTTACACTAAGGTCATCACGAAGCGAATAACGACCCGATAACCTGATCTCAGGTCCATGGTAGGTTTGAATGAATGCACCACTGGAATAATTCTTTGTTTCCACTAAACTGCTTTCATCGCGTGGCATCCCATTCTTATAATAGCTTACATTATGTTCACCAAGATAATTATAGAACGAATACCTTAGGCCTGCTTCAACCGAAAGCCTTGAATCAAGATCATACTTTGTACTGGCATAGATGGCTGATTCGAGCGCACGTTCTGCCTGTATAGTTTTCTGTTTAACCAGCGATTCATCACCTACAGGGTCGAAGTTACCCGGGTGGAGTGTATACAGCAATGTATTTATACCAAAATCAATGGTCTGGTCGCGGCTTACATAATAATTCATGTTTGCCTTAAAGAATGCCTGGTTGATATCGAAAGACATTTTATAAGCGTTGACCTTATTCTTCTCGCTTGAATTGTCATAGCCATACTTATCAAATCCTGCAATCAGATCACCGCTTATCTTTTTTGAATACTGGTGTCGCCATCGCGCTGAAAAATTCGCATTGGTATATCCAAAAGCCGTGTCACTGTTCAGGTTGAAATGATCGCGGCTGAAATAACCGGATAGTTGAAGCTCATCATTATTCGCCATCTTATGATGAACACCCAGGTTAATATCATAGAATGAAGCCTTGCTTTGTTTGAACTCATTTTTGTCGGGCAATACCTTAAGCAGCCAGTTCGAATAGGTTGAACGGCCTCCAAGAATGAAGGATGTTTTGTCTTTAACAAGAGGACCTTCCATATTCAATCTTCCTGTTAATAACCCAATACCGGCAATACCACTGAATTTCTTTTTATCTCCTTCACGTCTCGTGATGTTCAGTACCGAAGAAAGGCGCCCGCCATATTTGGCCGGTATACTGCTTTTATACAGTTCAACATCCCTGACAAGATCAGGATTAAAAGCAGAGAAGAATCCAAAGAAATGGGTTGGATTATAGATAGTGGATTCATTGAACAGGATCAGGTTCTGGTCAACCGCACCCCCTCGTACATTAAATCCAGTACTGGCTTCGCCAACTGATTTAACGCCAGGGAGAGTGAGTATGGCTTTCATAAGATCGGCTTCACCCAGGGCGGTTGGGATTTGCTTGATCGTTTTTAATGAAACCCTTTCCACTCCCATCTGTGGCCTGTTGATGATATTGTTTCTTCTTGCACTGATGATCACTTCACTCAGGAGCATTGCTTTGGGCCGTAACTGGAAAGAAAGATTACCATCACCATACAATTCAATTCGCCTTTTTACCGGAGTCTTATTATCTGCGCTGACCAACAAAGTATGATCTCCTTTTTTGAGTGTTATTGAAAAACGGCCTGATGTTCCGGCTTTTACTCCCTGCTGGTCTGCATCGGCCATGATGGTAGCGCCGGCAAGAGGCAGGCCGGTTTCCATGTCTTTTATGGTACCTGAAATAGTAGCCTGGCCAACAGGGTCACGGTTCGTTTTAATACCAATAATATAGACCTTGTTCTCCGCGGCAAGGTCTTCTTTCAGCATTTCGCTGCCGGAACTGTCAACATTCATTTTATCCCATCCTGCTAATAGTTGAATAGCCCTGTTGGTAGTGATGAATACGTTCATATCATCATCAATTGCAAACCGCAATGATGTTCCATTTAAGGCCTGCGTTAAGATATCCTTCAGCGTTCGGTTTCGTGCCGACACATTAAAAGTTAAACCTGCCATCTCCTGTTCATCGAAATAGAAGTGATAGCGGCTTTGTTTCTCAATAGCTTTTACCAGTTCTTCCATGTTGGCATTTTCCAGGTCAAGCGTAAGTACAGGTTGCTGTTGCCCATACATAACAGGAGCAATGCATAACAGAAATACTACAATATATAGTTTTGCGTAACGCATCATTTACTGCTTTTTTTCCTCGATGATCAATGCCTGTTGCATAAACAGGATAGGAGAATCCTTATAGTAAATCCTGTTTTTCCTGAGTGTTTGTACAACCGCTTCTTTCTTCGAAAGCTGGTTAAGAAAACTCTTTTTTCTTTTTACATTCTGCGCATAATCACCCGAAACCAGGAAATATTCCACGTTGTTAAATACTTCTACTCCTGAACTGGTGCCACGGTAATATACCTGCATGGATTTGCTGAGCTTTTCAAGTAACATGCTTTTTCCCTTGTAAAGGATCATGTAATAACCCGGGCTAAGACCCCTGATAGATGTTCCTGGCTTAATATTGATGAAGGCCATGTCATTGATGGAAAAGCTGTCCACCTTTTCTTTCACCATGCTGATACGTGAATACCCATTGTAATGAAGCAGGATTAATTCATCCCTGACAAGATCAAGCATAAGGTCGGCACCCTTGTAATAATGCCCATCATAAGCTAAACTGCCCTCCTGGAAACCGGCTTGCTGAAAGAATGGATGACCATCAGTAAAAATTACGTCGTGGGGTTCATATTCACTTCCGTTATACAGTCCTGATGCATTCCTGAGTAAGGAGTCGGCGGAATGTTGTACAGCGGCTAAACTATTCCACTGTGCAGACAGTGTAAAAGGGAATAATAACAGGATGACAAAATAGTAAGTTCTTTTTGCCGGCAGCATGCAGTTAGTTCTTTAATGGAAAGGGATAAGATAAACAAAATCCCCGATAAACCCTGACAATAAATAGGCATGCACCGTTGCAGCAGGAGACTACAGTACCCTTCTTCCCTGAAAAATTTTAATGTTTTTGGTACTGAAGTCCCCCCTTGCTGTTCAAGTTGAGATATGCTACTGCAGCCCTCCCCTTCCCTGGTAAAGGCTTAACGGGCCATCAAGTGAAAGCTTTAAAACGGTCATGTATTCATCCTGCACATTTGCCGGAACATCAATGTACACCAGGCCGGGAACTGGACTCCAGGAAATCTTTCCAACGATCTTATGTTCCAGTATTGCGCCATTGCCCACAACTTCAATTTTATTGATCTTATTTTTAAGCCCTTTGATCATTATACTGCCATTAACTTTCGCAGGCAGGAACAGGTAAACAGTAGAAGAATCCTTTGAAATGGTTGAAGGTCCATAGAAATGCCCCTGGGGAAGGCCTCCTAGCGTATTGAAGATGGCTTCAGCATGTTTGTGATTCCATTTTCCTAGCTCTTTCAATACATGAACTTCCTCCGCTGGAATGGTTCCATCTTCCCTGGGCCCGATATCAAGTAGCATATTTCCTCCATTGCTGATCACATCGGCAAAAATCGTAATCACTTCATAAGGCGTTTTCCATGCCGTATCCTGGGGCTGGTAACCCCAGTTGTTATTGATGGTCATGCAAAGCTCCCACCAGTTAAAATGTGGACGGGTAACAGGGAAATTCTGTTCCGGGGTATCATAATCACCATAACCCTGGAGGCGTCCATTGATGATGGCATTGGGATTGATTTTTAAAATTTCATTACGCACCCTGGCAGCCTGCCATTCTTCGGCAC
>JAEWIW010000297.1 GCA_023386855.1 Bacteroidota bacterium
GCATGAAATCCACCTTAATACCTTTTATATCCCATTTGGCAAACTGGTCGAGCGCAGTATCAAGTTGCCTGTCAAGTACCAGCCAGCTGGTCCATAATAAAAGCCCCACTCCTTTTTCCTTTGCATAGCGGCTGAGCTCTTCCATGTTGATGTCGGGACTAACTTTCATCAGGTCCCTGGTATCGCACCAGCCTTCATCGAGCAATACATATTCAATATTATATTTCGAAGCAAAATCGATATAGTACTTATAAGTTTCTGTATTGATCCCTGCGCGGAAATCAACATTGTATATGTTGTTATAGTGCCACCAGTCCCACTGCACTTTTCCTGGTTTAACCCAGCTGTAATCACTTGTTGCATTGGGTGCAAGCTGGTAAACCAGCTGGTTAGCCAGCAGTTCTTTATCTTCTTTTGCGATCATGATGATCCGCCAGGGAAAAGATTGTGGGCCATTAATAGAAGCGATATAATTTTCTCTTTCCGTTACCTGCTGGTCGCGGTCGCTGGTGATTTTTAATGTTTTTGGATAATGTGGAAATGTAGAATGAAGAGAACCATGTCCCTTTCCTTTTAACCACATTCCTGCATAGTTGAATAACCCGGATTCAGTGATCAGCAATTTTGTTCCATTCACTTCAAAAAGAGCAGGCAGGCTGGCCAGTTTTTTTTCATCGATACTATCGAGGCGATAGTTTTTATAGCGACGTTCGTTATGGGAATAAAACCCATCTTCCTCTGGGAACCATGAACGGCCGTTGGAATCCATATTGAACTGGGCTATTTCGTCCCGCACATGATATGTTCCGTTTAATTTTGAAATCCAGTGCCAGGCAATTCCATTATTATAAGCCCTCCATTCGAGTTGTAAACCATTGGTGAAAGCCATGGTCAGCTGGTTATAATGATCACGGATGGAAGATGATTTTTGAGCAACAACAGGGTTGAAGACATTATCGAAAGAACTGGCCTGGCTTTTTGAAAGCTTTAGTTTGCGTCCATTATCCCTGTCGGTCAGCAAAGCAACGGCAGAAGGATTTACCAGTTGCTGCTGGTCAAGTTTGACAGCATAATAAATACTGTCGCCCAGTGAAACTTCCAGTTGAACATGACCATCAGGTGATGCCAGCCGGAATGATTCCTGGGCGAACAAGCCGCCCTGGATGAGTAATAAGCCAACCATCAAAATACATCTGCGAATACTCATAGGTGCGGAATTGAAGATTAAGATTATACCAGTAATTGTGGTTTTTCATTAAAGGTTTTCCAAAGCAGTTCACCGAATAGGGTATTGGCCCAGGCAAACCAGCTTCTTGAAAATTTCTTAGGATCATCCTTATGGAATGTTTCATGCATGAATCCTGTATCACCATGTGTTTTTACCAGTGTCTGGATGCAATTCCTGATCTCTGCGTCAGAGTTGCTGGTGAAGGCACGCATGATTATACTCATCGGCCAGATCATATCAGCACCTACGTGTGGACCACCAATTCCTTCAGCCGCTTTTCCTTTATAGAAGAAGGGATTGTCTTTCGATAATAGCATCCTTCTTGTATTCAGGTAAAGGGGATCAGTTTTTTTTATGGCACCCAGGTAAGGCAATGCCAGCAGGCTCGGTACATTTGCATCATCCATCAGGTAATGATTATTAAAACCATCCACTTCAAAAGCATATACTTTACCATACTTAGGATGGTTCACCACTGCGTATTTCTTTAAGGCAGCATCCACCTCATTGGCCAGGGCTGTCAGCTTATCTGCAGTAGCCTGGTCTTTGGCAATGGAACGCATCATTTCGGAGGCTTCACGGAGACTCAGTACAGCAAAAAAGTTTGAAGGAATAAGGAAAGGGAAAATCGTTGCATCATCACTTGGACGGAAGATGGAAACGATCAGTCCAACTGGATTTACCGGGTTACCATAACCACTCATGGGTACAGTATCAGTAGCCACGGCAGTATGACGCTGGAATTTATACGGCCCGTTACCATTCTTTCTTTGCTGGTCTTTAAATACCTGGAGTGTATTCTTGATCGCTGATTGCCATTGCTCATCAAATGGACTGGTATCACCGGTTTTTTTCCAATAGTTATATGCCAGCCTGATGGGATAGCATAAGGAATCTATTTCCCATTTGCGCTCATGCACACCGGGTAACATTTTCGTAAGATCTTTTGCCCATTCTCCCACTTTATTTTCATCGTGGTAAAAAGCATTGGCGTATGGGTCCTTGTTTACACAATAAACCTGGCGGCGAATAACACCTGCGATCAGCTTTTTCAGCTTGGGATCTTCGTTAACAAACTGTAGATATGGCCATACCTGTGCACTGCTATCGCGAAGCCACATGGCGTCAATATCGCCTGTGATCACATAAGTGTCAGGAACACCATTCTTTTCTTCATAGAAAACGGTGGTATCGAGTGTATTGGGAAAACAGTTTTCAAACAGCCATGCAAGCTCTGGATTCTTTACGGATGATTTGAATTTTGCAATGGCAGCTTCCACTGTTTCACTGGTAAAATTTCTTTTTTCAAGTGGAACCCTAACAACAGGAAAATCCTTCTGGCCACCGGCTGCGCTGATCACATTGCTGAACACCAGCCCTGCCCCGGCAAGTCCTGTATTTTGTATGAATTGTCTTCTTTCCATGATTGGCTTTTTATATAATAACTTGATCTGAATGTTAATAAGAAACCTCCTGTAGAAACAGGAGGTGTAAACGATTGCTTGCTGTATGCATAAAATTGTCTATACAGAAGTCACTTAAATTATCATGTACCGCTACTCCTTTTGAAAAAAAAATTTTGCGATACTTAATAGGATAAAGAACTAGCCCTGCTTTTTCAATACCGCAAGGATTTCATCGGTTACATTTCCAAAGAGGGAAACACCTGCCGCACCGTTGTCAAGGGCATAACGAATACCGTCGCCGATTTCATTAACGTTTTGAAAATCAGGAATATATAACCCAGCATAGAGCGGAAATTTTGAATGAAGGGCATCCACACCTTCCTTTACGGCATCTCCTATCCAGGATACGGGTTCCTTGTAAAAGCCGTGGTAGATCATTGGACAAACCCCATTTAAATTCCAGTGCACCCAGTCCTGCCTCACATTTCTTTTTGCAACCTCAGGAGTGGGAAATACAGCAGCAGTAATGGGTTTCCGATAAGAAGAGGCAACAGTGGCAAGCCTGTTTACTATTGCTGTGATGGCATTATACCTGAACAGGCGCCATGACAGGCTGGCCTCGGGATATTCAATATCCAAGGGGTCAATACCTCTCCATGATTTGAATTTCTTCCTGCAATCATCGCAATAGCAATAATCATATTCGGGGAGCTCACGGGTTTGATCTAGTTTATAATTTTGCCAGAGGTTAACCGGTAATATCACATCACAAAACCTTACATAGTCGAGGTGAATACCATCAACATAATCCTTACTTAATATGCTGCGAACATCCGCCTCAAGGTATGCGGCCGTTTCTTCTTTGGATGGACAAAGCCAGCGGTAGTATCCAACGTAAGGAGGTTTATCGGCGCAGGATTCACCCTTGCGGTTGATCGCGTAATATTCAGGATGAGATTCCAATAATGACTTCTCTCCCCTGTTCATGGTCCACATCCACCGGTGAGCTTCAATCTTATGCTTTTTGGCAGTCCTGAAATGCTTTTCACTATCGGCCTCAAAAAAGATTCCCCTGATGCCAGCTTCCCGAAACTGCGCATATCGTTCATCCAGCTGCTCCTGTGTATCAGATGGATTGGGATTGATCCATACCCAGTGCTTTGCTTTTTTCTTTGCTGTTTCATTAAGTGTCATGGCTACACTTGCTGCAGGAAGCATGGAAGCTCCAAGCCCGGTAAGAACGGTTTGTTTGATAAATCCTCTTCTTTTGGTCATGGCAGTTTATTTTGTTTTTGCACCATTCCCTGTTCATTCAATGACCAAATACTGTTGGTATTGCTATCGCTGATATATACCATGAACTGGTTGGTGGTTGATTCGAGTTTCAATTGGTTATCGCTTGAATTTATTTTTACTGAAGCAGGCATATCCAATTCTTTTAATGAGCGTGCATACCGTTTCTGTTTTGAAAAAAACTCTTTTTGCCTGTAATAGACCAGCCAGAGATAGCGCTTCTGTTCTTCGCTATAGGGAAGCTGGAAAGATGAGGACTGTGTTGGTTTTTTTTCAAATTTGAGGTAACCCCAACGTTCGGGGAAATGCATATTGATCACGCCTTGTGGAGACCATACCCAGTTTTCTTCGGGGAGTATCCGGCCATTTTCATTTTTCTTCTTAACATACTTCCCGTTCTCTATAACCG
>JAEWIW010000326.1 GCA_023386855.1 Bacteroidota bacterium
GTGCCTTAACAAGGTCTTCCTCGCTGGCTTCCATCGCTTCACCTTCCACCATCATCAGGTTTTTCTCGGTAGCGGCAATCAGGAAGTCCATTTCCGCTTTGGCCAGTTCCGACCTTGAAGGGTTCACTTTAAAAACCCCGTCAATTTTGGCCACACGGGCTTCAGAAAGAATCTCCTTGATGGGAACATCTGAAACGGCAAGTGCAGCGGAGGCAGCAAGACAGGCCAATCCATCGGGCATGATTTCAGCATCGCTTGAAACAAGCGTTACAAGTACCTGAACATCACAGAAATAGTCTTCTGGAAACAATGGCCTGAGAGCGCGGTCAATTAGTCGGCTAATGAGAACTTCATAATCAGAAAGGCGGCCTTCTCTTTTAAAGAATGAACCCGGGATCCTTCCGGCAGAAGCAAATTTTTCAGTATAGTCTACGGTTAAAGGAAAAAATTCCTGTCCTTCCCTGGGTTCCTTATTGGCAACCACGGTAGCGAGAAGAATACAATTTCCCTGGCGAACGGTAACAGAACCATCGGCCTGGCGGGCAAGTTTACCCGTTTCGATGGTGATCGGCTGCCCTGATCCCAGGTCAAACGATACGTTGATCGGCTGTGAAAGCATACGTCAATTAATTTAGTTCCCGGGCATGCACAAAGGAGGGATTACGGCATGTGCGGCAACTGGTTAAAAAAGAGGTTCAATGATCCGGGGGATTGATCCGGGGGGTTGGAACAAACAACTATTCCCAACCGGTAAGAGTTGGGAACAGCGAATGTATTCGAAGGAAAATTTATTTCCTGATTCCAAGTTTTTCGATCAGTGAGCGATAACCCTGAAGGTTACGCTTACTGAGATAATTCAGCAAACGCTTCCGCTGACCAACCATTTTCATCAGACCACGGTGAGTAGCGAAATCTTTTTTATTCTGCTGGAGGTGTTGAGAAATGCCATTGATCCTTTCTGTGAGCAATGCGATCTGTCCCTCGATCGAGCCAGTGTTTTTGGCATCTCCGCCAAATTCAGTAAATACGTTTGAAACTTTTTCTTTTGTTAGATAAGACATCTCAATTTTTTTTAAAAAACATCCAAATTGATATTCTGCAATTTTAGTCGGCAAAGGTAGGGCAAAAATCAGATTGAGCTCTGATTCTTGCGCCTTTTTTTCCGGATTGAGTAAAAAAAACTATAGTTATTGATAATTTAGCCTTTCATGAACAAAACCCGGATTGTTTCAATTATTGGCACCCGCCCGCAGATCATCAAAAATAGCATTCTTGGGTCTGTTCTTTCAAATTCTTTTGAGCTGGAGACCTTGTTTACAAGCCAGCATTATGATTCTTCCCTCTACCAATCGATATTGGCCGACCTGCAATCGCCCCAGCCCAGGGAAATTCCCGCAGGCCCGGGAAAACTAGCCGGTATTGAAAGAATACGGCTGATGGAGCAGTCCCTGATTCCTGTTCTTCAGTCAATTAAACCGTATTTTGTCATAGTTTACGGCGATACCGATTCCACACTTGCCGGGTCATTGGCCGCACAACAAACCGGTATTCCGTTACTGCATATTGAAGCAGGTGAAAGGAGCTACAATCCCGAAATGCCTGAAGAATATAACCGGGTGAGAACCGACCATCTGGCTTATGGAAGGTTCTGCGTATCTGAAATTTCCAGGAATCAACTGGCTTCAGAAGGCATTACCGAAAATGTATTTGTTTGCGGAGATATCATGAAGGACCTAATGATCCGGCACTTGCCCAACCTGGTTTCTTCTCCCTATTTTTTTCAATATTATTTTGCCACGCTCCACCGCAATTATAACCAGGCCGATCGCCAGGTCATGCTGGAATTCCTGGAAGCCATGGATCAATTACCGCACCCGGTGGTATTTTCCCTTCATCCCTCTACAAAAAATTGTTTTGACATTCACGACATCCCTTATAAAAATTTTTCCAATATCAGGTTTATTGAACCGCTCTCCTATTCTGCCTGTTTGCTTCACCAGAAATTTGCAAGGGGAATCATCACCGATTCCGGTGGTATCCAGAAAGAAGCGTACTGGTTAAAAGTACCGTGTATCACCTTAAGAAAAGAAACAGAATGGACAGAAACACTGCAGGATGATTGGAACAAGTTATGCTATGAGCCCGGGCGTTTAAAGGAAATGCTGTCAAATTCACCAGGACTTCATAATAGCCATTTATATGGTAATGGAAATGCATGTAACTGTATTCTTGAAAAGCTTATGGATCCTTCCTTTATAAATTAATTGCTTTATGGATGAACGATCCTTTAAAGGAATTTGCATAATTGTCCGGTATAGCTTATTATGCCCCTGATATGCTACTGGTTTATACAAATGAAATAACACCCCGGATTGAATATACATTCAACCTTGTTCTCGGGGATATACTCGGACTGGATTTCCAGCTTATAACCAGTGAAGATGCATTTGAACATTATGATGGTCCGAAGTGCTGCTATTCAGTAAAGGATGTATTTGGTGCATATAAATTATGGCCTGTACATCCATTACTGTTCGAGCAGGATATCCGTCCACAGGAGCTTGATGAAGAAAAGAATGACCAGGTTTTAAAAATACATGATCCTTTTGCATCGGCATTTTTTATTGCCAGCCGCTACGAGGAATACCTGCCTCATGAAAAAGATATATTCCGGCGATATGAAGCAAACCAGTCGATCCTGTATAAAAAGGGCATCCTGGATTTTCCCGTGGTGCATGCATGGGCGGATGGGATCCTGAAGACCCTGAAGGAAAGATTTCCCCTGGAAAAAAAAGATAAGCATTATGCCCCGGTGGTGACCATTGATGTTGACCAGGCCTTCTCTTATAAACACAAGGGATTAATGTGGTCGACCTTTATCCTGTTAAAGAACCTTGTAAAAAAAGATAAGAAGTCCCTGTTCCTGCAAACAAAAGTATTAAGGGGAAAACTTACAGATCCCTTTGATTCTTTTTCTTACCTGGCCACCATTCAGCAGGTGACCGGTATAAGAATGATTTATTTTATTCATGCAGGCAGAAGATCAAAATATGACCGGCCGATACCAGTCAGGTTCCGGGGAATTACACGCCTGGTTAAAGCGATCAGCCAGTATGCTGAAGTGGGGCTGCATCCTTCTTTCCAATCGAATGAAAACGACTGGATGGTGAAAAATGAAAAGATGCTGCTGGAAAAGATCATTGGTAAACCTGTTATACTCAGCAGGCAACATTATCTTCGTTTAAGCATGCCTGTTACCTACAGGAAACTGATCAGTGAAGGGATCCGGGAAGATTTTACCATGGGATATGCAACTGAACCGGGCTTCAGGGCAGGACTTTGTATTCCTTTTTACTGGTTTGATGTAAAAGCTAATCATATCACTTCGCTGAAAATTCATCCTGTTAGTTTTATGGAAGGAACATTTTTCCAGGAAAAAAACTTTAGCCCGGGCCTGGCGCTTGACCAGATGAAAAAATATATTGATACGGTTAAAAAATACAATGGTCAACTGATCGCAGCATGGCATAACCATACCATTACAGATCATGGAGTATGGATGGGAGGAAAGAATGTATTTGAAGGAATGATGGAAAAAATTCTTGACAATTGAAAAAAGTTATCCTGTCAGTGATTAGTGACCTGGTTACCGACCAGCGGGTGAACAAGGTTTCTCTTTACCTGGTGCGAAAAGGTTGTGATGTACTTCTGGTTGGTCGTGAATTCAACGATTCCCCTGCGCTACCCACACGTGGATATAAAACCGCGCGATTGAAATGTTATTTCCGTAAAGGCATTCTTCAGTATGCGGAATTCAATCTTCGCTTATTTTTTTATCTCCTTTTCAATAAAGCGGATATCTATGTATCCAACGACCTGGATACACTGGTACCCAATTATATTTTATCCGTTACCAGGCATAAGCCACTGGTTTATGATTCGCATGAATATTTTACAGGGCAGGCAGAGTTATCTGCTAAACCTTTTAAAAAGAAGATTTGGAGACTTGTTGAGCAAATGATATTACCACGACTTAAGTATGCCTATACGGTAAACAGGTCGATAAGTGAGTTGTATAAGAAAGAATTTGGTATTGATATGAAAGTGGTAAGGAATCTTCCATTAAAAAGAAATTCTGCTGACGAACACTGCGATGAAGAAAACAATGATCTGCCTTCCTCTAAAAAAATACTCGTCATGCAGGGAGCTGGTATCAACTACGACCGGGGTTACGAAGAAGCGGTACTTGCCATGCAATGGTTACCTGATGATTATCTCCTGGTGATTATTGGAGACGGGCTTATTCTTCCTAAACTTAAAGAAATGGTGAGCAAGGCAGGACTGGAATCAAAAGTAAAATTCATTGCAAGGGTGCCCTACGAGAAATTGTATTCTTATACCAGCAAGGGGTACCTAGGTTTGTCGCTCGATAAACCGGGAGCCATCAACAACACTTTTAGCCTGCCCAATAAGCTATTCGATTATATTCATGCGGGCATTCCTGTATTGACGACCTCTTTGCCTGAACTGGAAAGAATAGTTAGGGATTACAAGGTAGGAACCTGTATCGACGCAAATGATCTACAACCTGGTACCATTGCCAGTGCTATTGCTGGCATTGAATCGAATCCCGGGCTTTACCAGGAATGGAAAAAAAATACCTGCACAGCTGCGCAGGTATTGAATTGGGAAAATGAATCCTTTATTCTTGATGAAGTATATGGAGCGTTGCTCCAATAAATCAATCGATGGTAATAGAAGCGTTATCGATCACGCGGCCTCTTTCAGTTTTAACCACTCGTGCAGGGAACTTTTGTATTACCATGAAGTCGTGGGTAGCCATAAGAATCGCGGTACCATAATCGCGGCAGATATGAAACAGGAGTTGCATGATCTCTTCAGAAGTTTCAGGATCGAGGTTGCCGGTAGGCTCATCAGCAAGAATGAGCTTGGGTGAGTTCAGCAAGGCACGGGCGATATCCACCCTTTGCTGCTCTCCACCACTCAGTTCATAAGGCATTTTAAAACCTTTTGATTTCAGTCCTACCTTGTCCAGTACATCAGCGATCTTTTCTTCGATGAGCTTTTCATCTTTCCAGCCAGTTGCTTTAAGAACAAACTTAAGGTTCTCATTAATGCTCCTGTCGGTAAGCAATTGAAAGTCCTGGAATACAACGCCAAGGTTTCTTCTCAGGAAAGGAACTGTTTTCCAGTTCATCTTACTGATATCAAAACCCACTACCGTGCATTCACCTTCTTTGAGGGGAAGATCGCCATAGAGTGTTTTAAGCAGGCTGGATTTACCAGTACCTGTTTTTCCCACCATATATACGAACTCGCCCCTGTTCACAACAAGGTTCACATCCTGCAAAACAAGATTAGAGCCCTGGAAAATATTTACATGCCTCAGTTCAATTATTCTTTCTTCCATAGAAATCCTATTCCAACAAAAATAGTAAAAGCGACTTAATTGGCCTGTGGTCGACCAGCTGAAAAATTTTGCTGGTTTGATGACCTTTTAAAACGCTGTTTAAAATTGTTAGGTCTTTTCTGCTGACCTGCATTATTATGCTTGATATGTGGAACGAAGGCCATTTTGAAAGGATGTTCTTCCACCACCGGTATAGATTGCGAGGTAAGTTTATTGATATCTTTCAGGTATGCCCTTTCTTCTGCATCACAGAATGAAAGCGCGATTCCTTCCGCTCCTGCCCTACCTGTTCTTCCAATTCGATGAACATAAGTTTCAGCAACATTGGGAAGATCATAATTGATCACATGGGTGAGCCCGTCAACATCGATACCACGTGCAGCAATGTCTGTCGCCACAAGCACTTTGAGTTTACCTTTCTTGAAGTTCTCAAGTGATCTTTGTCGTGAAGACTGTGACTTATCGCCATGGATCGCGTCGGCATTAATATTGGCTTTACGGAGATCACGGGTGATCCTGTCGGCGCCGTGTTTTGTGCGGGTAAATACGAGTGTTCTCCTGATCTGCTGCTCATTCAATAAATGCACAAGCAAAGACTGCTTATCTTTTTTGTTGACCATATACACCGACTGGTCCACTTTTTCTGCGGTAGAGGAAACAGGTGTAACGGTTACTTTTACCGGGTTATTCAAAATGGAATGAGCCAGAGAAGAGATCTGTGGAGGCATGGTTGCCGAAAAGAAAAGGGTTTGACGCTGGTCAGGTACTTCCCTTAAAATTTTCCTGATATCGTTAATGAATCCCATATCAAGCATACGGTCGGCTTCATCTAATACCAATATTTCGAGCTGGTCGAGATAAACATATCCCTGGTTCATCAGGTCGAGCAAACGGCCTGGTGTAGCCACCAGTATATCGGTTCCATTTCTTAAGGCGATGGTTTGTTGTGCCTGGGGCACTCCACCAAAGATAACATCGTGTTTAAGACCGGTATGGCGGCCATAATTTTCAAGGCTATCATCGATCTGAACGGCAAGTTCTCTTGTTGGAGTAAGTACTAGCGTACGGATATGTTTGTAGCCTGATCCATTGTTGCCATTATTATACAGCAACTGGAGAATGGGTAAAGAGAAAGCGGCAGTTTTACCGGTCCCTGTTTGTGCGCATCCAAGGATATCTTTTTTGTCAAGTATGGACGGAATAGTTTGTTCCTGGATAGGTGTAGGTTGTTCATAACCTTCTGTCTTTAATGCCCTGGTTAAAGGTGCAATAAGACCTAATTGTTCAAATGTCAATGTGATCTGTTTTGTTTGTTTAAAGACTGACCGAAATTTTAACAGTCAGCTGCTCGTCGCGGCAGAACTGGATGAGCTTTTTGAGCGGGAAAGTTTATCGAGTACTTGTGGAGGAGCTTGTTAATGAAAGCGAAGATAGGGGAAATAAATTAAAAAACATACCCCGTGGCACGGGGGCGTGGCACGGGGGCGTGGCACGGGGTATTAAAAAGAAACTGAGTACTGTAAAACCATGGAGTTTTTTCTTCCTTCCAAATGGGCGATTCCTTTGGCATCATCAGCGTAATACAGTGGACGGTTTTGAAGGCCAAGCGTAAGCTTCGACTGGTGGTTATTTAATAACCAGCTCATTCCTGCATCTACATAATTCATGGCTTTATCGAGGCGGTCATACTGTGCGTGCTGCAAGGCTACATAAGGCATGAAGGTGGTTTTCCACAGCAGGTCTTTTTTAAATTTATAGGCAAGTTGTGCAAATAATACATTACCGGATCCAAGGCCGGGGTAACCGTTACCAGCGCCATTGACAAGATTTTTCTGGCTGGTTCCATTGGCGGGATTCATGGTGGCAATATTGCGCAGGTATCCTTTCCCGAAATCATAATGCACATATGCAGCATATAAACTTATGGAAGTTTTAACAGAAGGGTTCAATGCAGCATCATAAAAAAGATCCACCGCAAAATGTTTCATGGGGGATAATATTGTGTCCGTTGCTTCAGGAGCCATTCTCCACATAGCTTTATCCTGGTACAGGAACCCTGCACCGATATTGAAAACATTTTTCTCACCAAGATAAGTGCCGGCAGCATAGGGTGAAAGGTTGGATTCCTTGTCCTTAAACTGGTACTGGAAATAACCGGTGAATTGCATATTTGCTGGCTGAGCTGAAAAGCTGGAATATTGACCTACAACAGCGGAATACCCGCTTGATTTCTGCACTGCAAGCGGATGACTCATCGCAAAACGATAATCAAGTTTTCCCAGTTTTCCCTTTGCATATACACTCAGCTTTCTCAACAACTGGTCAGAAACCTCTACGGTGCTTTGTTCAAATAAAGGAGAATCAAGACCTGAATAAGAGGCTACAGCAGGTGAAGAAAATCTTGATAAACCAGACCATCCCGTAAGGCCGGCACCAATAGATAATTTTTCTTTTACAGGAGCATATTCTGCCAGTGCATCCAGCACACAAAGCCCGGCCTTGCGTTCACTAAGAAAATTAAAATTATTCTGCCCGATCATGGTATAGATAAAAACTTTTTCATGAAGCTGCGCCATGACCTGCAGTCGTATCCTTCTTAGCCCAATATCAGTATAATTATTTTTTGCATAACCATTGATGGTACTACCCGGGTTCAATGCCGTATGCCTGATCCAGACCTGGTTTGTAAAAGAAAACTTCAGGAATTGAGAACCATTTTCATTCAATGGAATTTTACCATCTTTTAAAAACTGTGCGTGTAGATTTAAAGTAGGAAAAAGAAGAAGGGGAAGAAAAAACCTGGCAATACGAAGATACATTAGCTTGGTTTTTGGTAGAGCCGCAAGTTAATGTCGTTAATATCCCTGTATTCAGAGATAACTTAATACCGTTTATGATTTTCATCATTCCTACCTGTTCCACCAATAGGTCATCTTTAATACCACTGCCCTGTTCCGGACAGAAAACGGGGCCGGAAGATAATTGTCAGTATAAACAATGAACAGGTCTGATGCAGGCTGGTAGCGCCATTGAAACCTTGCATTCAGGTTCATGTTCTTCAATTGTTCATTATACTGGTAGAAAGTGGAAAAGAAAACTTTGTTGGAAAAAGTAATATCGATATGCGAACCGATCAACCAGAAATTATTTAATCCCCATGGTGCAGGAAGGTCAATGCGGTTATAACTGGCAGTGCCCAGTAAACTTACATAAGGTTGGAAACGATATCCCAGTTCACCGTAAATATTCAACCGCTTTCCATCGGCAAAATATCCTCCCAGTTGAGTAATGAATGCATAAGTAAAAACACTCTGTGGCTTCGATGTAAACTCTGTTCTCCAGGTATTCATGTTATGTTCACTGCCCTTTGCCAGTGTATCCTTTCCCGAGTTAGTAGGATCAAATGGAAAAGTAAGCTGGATATATTCCTGCAGGAAAGCCGTTTTAAATACACTCTGATCACGAAAGTTCACGATGTAATAAAAACTGTTTACATAATCGGTTGAATTCAACTGGTCATCAAAATAGAAGCTGGAACTGACCTGGGGGCCATGACTAAGTACCCTGCCCCTGCGAGGAAAAAAATAACGGGTGAATTGTGGGTTCATCCTGAAATAACCGTTGCGTGGCACATAACCAACTTCGGCATTGTAATTTTTTCCAACATATTCCGATTGAAAAAGAATGGACCATTTACGGGCATTATATTGAAGGTGACCGGCGGTAACCATTTCCCTTGATTTTGAACCAGGCGAAAAAGATTTCAGTAACATCATTTTGCCGGTCCAACGGTTATTGGCAGATCCCAGGTTGAATTCAACACCAAGGTTCCGGTTAAAGGGCGCATAGACTGATTTAAGCGAATCGGAGGCATAATTCATCGATTGCTTATTGACAAAAAGAAAACCAATATTGGATCTTGAAAATACCCGGCGTTGAAGCGAAAGCACGGCAAAATTTTGTGCAGGCAAACCTGTTTCCTTTACACTGGCCGTTTGCATATCCATCAGCCCGATACGCCAGTCTTTATTGAGGTTCCCGCTTAAACGTGCACCAGCCCTGATAGGAACACCCAGTCCAATACGACGGGAGAAGAAAGGCCTGATAGAAGCATAACCGAAGTTGGCAAAGAGATCACCATTTTCCAGGAAGAACTGTCTTCTTTCAGGAAAGAACAATTCAAAGCGGTCAAGATTGGTCACCTGCCTGTCGACCTCCACCTGCGAAAAATCGGGGTTGATGGTGAGATCAAGATTAAGGGAAGATGTGATCCCGATCTTAAGATCAGCGCCTGCTTTTTTTTGCACTTCAGATGGCTGGTTGCTTTCATAGTTTTTACTTATCCCTCCGAGCACATATGGTATGATGGAAATATTGGTGCCTGGGTCAGGAGGAGGTTCGCTCCAGACCAGGTTACCCGCAAAGGCCAGGGCGGCAGTGGGAAATTGCCTTGGCACGGGCGTCCAGCTTGATTTTTCACGAGCCTTAAGATCGAGGCGACTGAAATTGATACCCCATTTAAGCAGGTCTTTTTTATAACGAATGGTTTTAAAAGGTACTGCCATTTCGAACACCCACTTCTCCTGGTCATTGCTCACTGCAGATCGCCATTTATTATCCCAGTTAAGATCAACAGCGCTGCCGGCATACATGGTACCATCCCACTGGGCCCCGGCAGAATTTGCACCAAAGGAAAATCCATTGATCTGGTCATTAAAGGGATCCATAAAAAGGAGAAAATTGTCGTTTTTTCCAAATACAAAATCCCTCCGGAGTGATTCAACATAGTTAGGCCCTGGCAGGGCATGGTAACAAAGTGCGATAAGGTAAAGATTCTGGTCATCGTAACTCATCATTACATCCGTTCTCACTTTTGCTTTACTTGTATCCATAGGAAGAACCATGGAAAAATTCGTTGCGACCTCGGCATTTTGCCAGGCAGCATCATCAGCCAGGCCATCAATGACAACTGGTGCGTGTGCTCTTTGTATATGAAGATTAAAGGAGTCGTTTATCTTTTTTTGCGCAGATGCAGGGCACGAAAAAAAAGCAGGAAAAATGACAATAACCAATAAGAACAGGCAGCATTCTTTCTTAACCAAGATGAAGTTGATTTATAGATAAGCAATCGTTTCCCTATGGAAAGATTTAATGTAGCAAAACTTTATAAATCAACCAACATCAAATTCATTCAGGAAGCCAGGGAGCGGTAGGCGGAGTATTCCCTGAGGTTATCCCTGAAGGCTTTCAATGCTTTGCCAATATGCTTTTCAACGGTGCTAACAGAAATCTTCATGCTGCTGGAGATTTCCTTGTTTGAAAGGTTTTCATGGCGGCTGAGCAGGAAGGCTTTCCGGCACTTTTCAGGCAGCTGGTTGAGAACAGAATGAATTTTCAGGCGCAGGTCTTTAGCCTCCAAATAATTTGCAAAATCGTTTTTGCATTCAGGGCTAAAAAAAAGCGACCTGGTGTAATTTCCCCTGATCACATCGGACCGGAACTCGTTTAATACCTTATACTTTATGGCCTGGTGCAAATAGGCTTTCACAGAAACCTTGAACTGAACCTGGTTTCTTTTCTGGTAGATATCAAGGAACAGGTCCTGTACCAGGTCTTCCGCTTTTTGTTTTGAATGAAGGCGTTTATAGACCGAGTCGGTCAGTACGCTCCAGTACCTGTAATAGAGTTCTTCGAAAGCAGCAAGGTCGTCCTTCCTGATGTAATCGAAGAGTTCAAGGTCTGAATAATTTGAATAGCAAAGCTTCTCGTTAGGCATGCATTACAAAAATTAGGAGTTACGAACTTAATGTAATTTACCATTAAAAATACAGGGTAGGTCGATTAATATTTTTTTAATCTAAAGGATAATTTTTTATTGAAGACTTCAAACTATCAAAAGAACTGCGTTGCATTTGCTTTAAAGCTTCAGGGCTCATATTACCGGTAAGACCTTCATTCACCTCCATGCTATCGTACCATTTATCCACCAGGCGTATTTCTTCCAGGGTGGCGGTGCCATCAAGGTATTTACCAATTAATTCCAGTAATAGTCCTTCTTCTTCCATGCAGTTTTGTTTTGTCGGTAATAAATATAAATTAATTGTTCAATTCAGGTGGAACCCCTGATCACCAACCTTGGTTCTTTTAGTTCTTGGGCATGAATAAGAGTTTTTTCAAGATGCATTTCATTGGCTGAGATCTGTTTTACCAGCATCTGGATGGCTGCTTTAGCAATTTCCGGTATAGGTTGTTCAATTACCGTTATACCAGGGTTGTAAAGACGAAATACATC
>JAEWIW010000013.1 GCA_023386855.1 Bacteroidota bacterium
GTCCCTATGCTGATGGTTTCAGTGAACAACAGCATAAGTATGGTCCCTTCCAGGAAATAAAAAATAAATCCCGTAAGTAACAGCATTCACACTTATACCAGCAATTCTTATTTATCATTAACGCGAATCATCAGCCATGAATCACAGTGCTTCACGCAGGAATTTCCTGCAATATTCGACCCTGGCAAGCCTTGGATTTTCGCTTAATCCCCTGTCGGCAATGAATATGCCAAATGAAGACCGCCAGCAACCAGCCGTTAAACCGCTTAAAACCGGGAAAGGACGACAAATGGTGACCCTTCTTCAAACATCAGATGTGCATTGCCAGATCCATCCCCATGATGAACTGTTCTGGGAGAATGAACAAATGGTGTTCAGGAAAACCGGTGGATACGCCAATATCGCCAGCCTTTTCAGGAAAGTTCGTGCATCAAACCCCAATACATACATTGTTGATACCGGTGATATGTTCCAGGGCAGCCAATTAAGTGTCGAAACGACAGGTAAAGCGCTGCAACCCATTTTGAACAGCCTGGAATATGATCTATACCTTCCCGGGAACTGGGAGGTGGTGTATTACAAGGATATGATGCTTAAGTTAATGGGTGGACTGCATGCCCCTAAGATCTGTTCTAACATGTACCACGAGGAAGGTGATGGAAAGAAAGGTGATTTGATTTTTCCTGCATACCATACATGGAATGTAGCAGGCATCAAGATCGGCTTTGTAGGATATACTGATCCTCTTGTCCCCGTTCGCCAGTCGCCAGCTTACAGTAAAGGCATTGTGTATACTGAGCCGCATGAGAACCTTCCTGCCCTTGTTCATCTTTTGCGTGAACAGGAGGGTTGCAAAATGGTGATATTGCTCTCGCATCTTGGCCTTTCTCAGCAGATCGCTTTAGCGAATGCAGAAATATGCAAAGGTGTTGATTATATTTTTGGAGGAGATACACATGAACGGGTTCGCAAACCTATTCAGTGCAAGTATGCGAAAGTGGTAGAACCCGGTGCTTTCGGTACTTTTGTAGGAAGGCTGGATCTTGTTGTGGAGAATAATGAAATTGTTGACCAGCAGTATTCGCTCATAGAAGTGGATTCAAGGAAATATGAGGCTGACAAAGAAGTAAAGCAGGTGGTCAATTCCATCGAGCAACCTTTTCAAGACGAGATCAATAGAGTGATAGGATATAGTACCGTTCCACTGTATCGGTATTTCGTTGTCGAGAATACCATTGATACTTTGATCATTGATGCATTGAAATCGAAAATTGAAACCGATATTGTATTATCGAACGGCTTTAGGTTTTGTCCGCCTCGTAGTGAAAAAGATGCAACAGGAAATATTCCCATTACGGAAGGTTTTCTATTTGATATGCTGCCGGTAGATTCAAGGGTAAGAACAGGTAAGGTGAAGGGTAAACAATTGAAGGCATGGCTGGAAAAAGAACTGAACAATGTATTCTCTAGAGATGCATCGAAGCGACTTGGTGGATGGGTTGTAAAATTTAAAGGCATGAAGGTTGAGTTTATGGCTTTTAACGAGCCGGGTAGCAGGGTGCAGTCGATAATGGTGGGAAATGAACCGCTTGACATGGAAAGGATTTATACGGTATGCGCTTGTGAAAGGGAAGGAGACCCCGTGGATACCTTGTGCAGGATGACAGGAGTGATGGATGCCCATAATACAGCTTACACGCTTCATGGTGTGATGAAAGATTACCTTAAGGATCATTCACCGGTAACACCATTGCCTGAATCCAATGCCATCATTCTTGATGCGCCCAAAACATTGCTGACGCAGGTCACCGGCGTAGATTACCAGTTCACCTAAAACCAAAATCAGTGTTAATAAAACCGGGTGTGATGATTGTCACATCCATTTGAAAGATCTATTCGTCAACTTTGCAAAAATTATTCTGACCATGATGGAGTTTATCACGAAACCCTGGCCCTGGTATGTAGCAGGACCATTAATAGGACTGATCGTTCCAACCTTATTGCTGATAGGAAACAAGCACTTCGGTATTTCCGCAAACCTGCGTCATGCCTGTGCTGCCTGCTTTCCTGCTAACATCAGCTTTTTTAAATACGATTGGAAAAAAGAAATATGGAATTTCTTTTTCGTGGGAGGCATCATCATCGGTGCTATTATCGCTTCTCAATTGCTGGCCAATCCGAATCCCATCCAGGTTGATTCAAGGTTGGTCAATGAGCTGAGTGATTATGGTATCAGCGATTATAATCACCTTTTGCCCATGGAGCTATTCAGCTTCGGAAGCCTGTTCACTTTAAGAGGTTTTATCATGCTGGTGATAGGAGGATTTCTTGTAGGATTCGGAACGCGTTATGCCGGCGGTTGTACATCAGGACATGCCATTATGGGCCTTAGTGACCTGCAGTTTCCTTCACTGGTAGCAACCGTTTCCTTTATGGTAGGAGGAATAATCATGGCCAACCTTATTCTACCTTATATACTCAGTCTTTAATTCATTGCATCAACCAACAAGAACTTTATTATGTCAAAATCAATTATAGAAACCAACACGAGTACATTTGTCGGCAGTGCGGCACTGGCTGATACTGATCTTGAAGCAAGATCATTGGATACCATGTGTGTAAATGAATCGGTGAAAAAACATCCATGGTGGTACAATTTCAAGTATGCGGCAGTGGGTCTGATTTTCGGAATTGTATTCGTTAAAGCAGAAGTCATTTCCTGGTTCAGGATACAGGAAATGTTCCGCTTTCAAAGTTTTCATATGTATGGTGTGATCGGTTCAGCGGTAGTGGTAGGCATTATTTCGGTTTGGCTGATCAAGAAATTCAACATCAAAACCATCTATGGCGAACCAGTTGTATTCCATCCAAAAAAGTTCAATAAAGGACAGATCATTGGAGGATTGACTTTCGGACTGGGTTGGGCAATGACTGGCGCTTGCCCCGGGCCTTTGTTTGCGCAGATTGCATCAGGCTTTTTTGTTGTGGCGGTTGTACTGGTAAGTGCAATTGCAGGAACATGGGTATATGGATATTTCAGGGATAGATTACCTCACTAATAAATTATTGGAATGCGTTTAAATCGGTTATTTGTTACGGCGATCATGGTTAGTTTGTTTGCAGCCTGTACAGGCAAGGAAAAAGAAGGCAGTTCGGTAGAAGAAGAACAAGGTCAGGGAGCTATGGAGACGAAGGCAGTAAGCGCCACTTCATTACCTGCATTTGCTTTGCAGGATCTGCAGGGAAATACGGTAGAACTTACTTCATTGAAAGGGAAAAAAGTGTTTGTAAATCTTTGGGCATCCTGGTGTCCTCCCTGCAGGAGGGAAATGCCATCCATTCAAAAATTATATCAGTCGGTCGATACCAGTAAGGTGTCTTTCGTGATGCTTTCACTCGATGATAGTTTTTCCAAGGCAAAAGACTATGTGGCTGAGCAGCAGCTACGGTTGCCGGTGTATTACCCAGCCGGGCAGTTGCCTTCTTTATTCAATGTAAATGGGATTCCTGCCACATTCATTTTTGATGAAAACGGTGAACTGATGAAGAAAATTGAAGGAAGCGACAACTACGATACCGAACAGTATCGCCAGCTTATCCAGTGATTTTCTGACCCCGTGGCACGCCCCCGTGGCACGCCCCCGTGCCACGGGGTACCTAAATTATCTTAACTTGCGCTTTTTTCTGAAGGAAAAACGCCTGTCTCAATGATGAATTTTAAACTCGGCCAGATCCCGCAAAGAACACTTCAACCCAGGAAACATGGGCTAACCATTATCAGTGATAAGGGCATGAGCCAGGATGAAACGGAAAACCTTTTCTCCGTTGCCGCTCCCTATGTAGACATGGTTAAACTTGCATTTGGAACAGGGGCTGTTAACCCGAACCTCAGGGCAAAGATTGAGCTTTACCAATCTCACAACGTACCGGTATATTTTGGAGGTTTGCTGTTTGAAGCCTTCCTTGTACGCAACCAGTTGAACGATTATATCCAGATCATCAGGGATTATAATATTTCCTTCATTGAAGTTTCTGATGGTGCTGTAGATATTACGCATGAACAGAAATGTGATTATATCAGGCAGTTCAGTGAGTATGGAACTGTGATCAGTGAAATAGGATCAAAGGATAAGGATAAAGTGCATATTACACCGCCATACCGCTGGATAGAGCTGATGAAAGCGGAACTTGATGCAGGTTCATCCTATGTGATAGCAGAGGCAAAGGAATCCGGCACCACGGGCATCTACCGCGATTCGGGTGAAGTAAGGGAAGGTCTCATAGAAGAGATTCTGACAAAAATTCCCGCAGAGAAAATCATCTGGGAAGCCCCGGACAAACAGCAGCAATTGTATTTTATTAAACTTATTGGTTGCAATGCCAACCTTGCCAATGTCAATCCTTCTGAAGTGATCGCACTGGAAACCATGCGTGTAGGTTTAAGAAGCGATAGCTTTCATTTATTTCTTAATGGGCACCAGCATCCCGGTAATTAATCTTCAGTAATTTTCGTGGATTAACACCATGCACCAGCATCCCGGTAATTAAACCCGGGCACCGGTGAATCATAACTGGATTACAGCAACAACAGGAACTATCCCTGCTTCCTGGATGATCTCCGCTACAAATTGGAGAGATTCTTCATCGGTACCTTCAATAAGGGCCTTCGTAATATCCGAATCAAGATGAGTGGAAATAATTTTGGAATGCGGCAATAGGGATTGAAGCTGGGTCAATGCCTTTTTATAGCCGCTGTCTCCTTGGTCCGCTGAAGAAAGAAGGATGACTATCTTTTGGCTGCTCACATTCCTGATATTGGAGGCTACCTCCTCCAGTTCAGCAAAAGGGACAGCCAGGAAAATGATATCAGCCTCCCAGCATGCGTCGGTAGTGCATTTCAACTCCTCGATATCCAAACCAGGAGATACTGTTTGTATACTTTGCATCAGGTCATTCAACCTACCCGCTTCTTCTGAAAACAACAAAAACCGATAATTTCCCCTGGAAAGCGCTTTGATTATTGCCATTCCTTTATCGCATTCTGCACCGATCACTGCTATCGTTTGTTTTGTGTTCATTTTTTTTGTCAATGTTGAATACAAAATTACACCAGTAAGTCTTTTTACAATATTGGTTTGAGTTAAGAAATATCGTTGATTTAAATCAATAGGATAATCGAATACTCTAATTCCTGCATGGCATAATTATTTACGCTTTAGCTATGCCGCTAAATCAATTCCATGGAGAACAACCAGGCAAACAATATTTACCAGGCGCTGGCCAAAGCCCTTGGACTGGCCGTATTGATCATCATCCTGCTATGGCTTTTATCAAAGATCATAAGTGCAATTCTCTTGCTCATCTTTGCAATAGTGCTCGCCATCATAATTAATGCGCCTGTATCAAAGCTTCAAAATAAGGGAATGAAGCGAGGGTGGGCATGCCTCATCGTATTTGGTGCAATCGTAGTGTTTCTTACCCTGCTGGGCTTGCTGGTATTTCCAAAGGTCTCTGAACAATTTCAACAACTCATATCTAACCTTCCTTCATATGCTGAAAATCTTTCCAAAAGAGCATCAGACTGGTTTGAAAGTATTCCTGCCATCGGTAAAAAAATTAACGAGGAAGGATTGAATATTTCTAAATGGATTCCATCCATGCCTGAAACTTTATTGCGCATTGGAAATTATTCCATGTCAATCCTGGGAGGCCTGATCATCTTTATCATTTTCGTAAGTATGGTCGTGTATGCTGTTGTGAATCCACGTCC
>JAEWIW010000017.1 GCA_023386855.1 Bacteroidota bacterium
CTACCATACCTTTTATAAAAGGTCATGAATTTAATTATTCAAAACTTTTACCTCATGCGTTGAATGGATTATCGTGGGTACTATATATCGTGATCGTGATCTTCATTATCACGGCAGTATCCAATGGAGCGAATATTACGGATGGACTGGATGGACTGGCCACGGGCGTCAGTGCGATCATTGGCGCCTGTCTTGGCATTTTTGCTTATGCCAGTGGAAACCTGAGGTTCGCAGAGTACCTGAACATCATGTATATACCGAACCTTGGTGAGTTGTCGGTATTCATTGGTGCGATGATCGGTGCCTGCGTGGGATTTCTCTGGTACAATGCTTTTCCTGCCCAGGTATTCATGGGCGACACGGGAAGCCTTACCCTTGGAGGTATTATTGCTGCGCTGGCGATTATTGTGAGAAAGGAATTGCTGATACCGATTTTTTGCGGTGTATTCCTTGTGGAAAATCTTAGCGTGGTATTACAGGTAACCTATTTTAAATATACTAAACGAAAGTATGGAGAAGGCAGGCGGATCTTCCTGATGAGCCCACTGCATCACCATTACCAAAAATTAGGATATCACGAAAGTAAAATTGTTACGAGGTTCTGGATAGTGACAATCTTGTGTATAGTTTTTTCGATTGTGACGCTCAAGATGAGATAGAGAAGGTGACATTTGCTTAGTACAACTGAAAGTTGAAAAACCACCCATACATTATCCTATTCTTGAAAACCGCCCGGAGACAGGAACTTGAAGTGATTACATATCCAATACCGTTGAAGAACCGATTAATCCGCCTCGTGCGAAATATAACGGCATGCAAAAGAGAATGGTAGTGTTAGGCTCAGGAGAAAGCGGCGTTGGCGCTGCTATCCTGGCCAGGAAAAACGGTTATGAAGTATTTGTTTCAGACGCTGGTCCGATCAAAGCTTCATATAGGGAGATGCTGGAACAGCATGCGATCACTTTTGAAGAAGGAAAGCATTCAGTTGATTACATTCTTTCTGCTGATGAAGTGGTGAAAAGTCCTGGCATCCCCGAAAAGAATGAACTGGTAAAGCAGGTCCGGAAAAAAGGAATTGCGGTGATCAGCGAGATTGAACTGGCCTTCCGGTACATAGAAAACAGTAAGATCATTGCCATTACGGGAAGCAACGGGAAAACCACCACCACTGCACTGGTATACCATATCTGCAAAACAGCAGGATTGGATTGTGCATTGGTAGGAAATATCGGTTATTCCTTTGCCCTGCAGGTTGCCCAGGATCCAAAGCCATTATACGTGGCGGAGATCAGCAGCTTCCAACTGGATGATATAAAAACATTCAGACCCGATATCGCGATCCTTACCAATATCACGGAAGATCATTTAGACAGGTACGAATACAAATTTGAAAATTATATAGCGAGTAAGTTCAGGATCACCATGAATCAGAAACCGCAGGACGATTTTATCTATTGCGAAGATGACCCGGTGACGATGGAAAATATTAAGAAGTTCAGCATTCAATCTAATCTTTTACCAATTACCATGAATAGAGAAGTTAACAAAGGTGCATTTACAAAGGACGGGCAAATGACCATCACTGCCGGTGATGAGAAAGTAGAGATGAGTATCTATGATTTTGCATTGAAAGGAAGGCATAATATCTACAATACCATGGCAGCAGGATTAGCAGGTTCGAGATTGGGTATCAGGAAAGAAAAAATCAGGGAAGCCATTCAGTCGTTCGAAACACTCGAGCACCGCATGGAATCCTTGGGTAATGTCCGCGGCGTTGAATTCATCAACGACAGTAAGGCAACAAATGTCAACAGCACCTGGTATGCATTGGAAAGCATGGAAAAGCCTACCATTCTAATTCTTGGCGGAATAGACAAGGGGAACGATTATTACCTGCTCATGGAACTGGTGGAAGAAAAAGTAAAAGCGATCGTTTGCCTTGGAGTAGATAACCAAAAGATACACGAGGCTTTTGAAGGTAAAGTGCCGGTAATGGTTGATGTTACCAGCGCGATTGATGCAGTGCATGAATCCTTCCGCCTGGCAACGAAGGGTGATGTGGTTTTGCTCAGCCCTGCCTGCGCAAGTTTCGACCTTTTCAAGAACTATGAAGACCGCGGCTTGCAATTCAAGGAAGCCGTAAAAGAATTATAAGGGGGTACCCCGTGGCACGCCCCCGTGCCACGGGGGCGTGCCACGGGGTCATAAAAACAAAAAAACCGCAATATCTCAAACGCAACTAACATATCAAATTCACCGATAGCCGGGCTGCAGGGTAGGACCCGCGGCGATAAGGTCATCTGGGCAATGGTAGTATTGCTTGCACTGTTTTCATTGCTCGCAGTGTACAGTTCCACCGGCCTGCTGGCATATCGCTATAACAAAGGCAATACAGAGATCTACCTTTTCAAGCAGGTAATGTTCATTGCGCTTGGCATCGCCATCATTTATTTCGCCCACCGCGTGAATTATACATTGTATTCCAGGTGGTCCAAGATCCTTTTTCTAATCGCTATACCGCTATTGATCTATACACTCTTTTTTGGTGTTCGTTTAAATGAAGGAAGCCGCTGGATCCGCCTTCCCATCATCAACCTTACTTTCCAAACTTCTGATCTTGCCAAGCTTGCCCTCTTCATGTACCTGGGCAGGTTGCTCAGCAAGAAACAACATGTCATAAAAGATTTCAGGAAAGGATTTCTCCCAGTGATCATCCCTGTTGGCATTGTGTGCATCCTGATCGCGCCCGCCAACCTGTCAACGGCTTTGCTGGTGGGTTCCACCAGCCTGCTGTTGATGTTCATTGGCCGCGCACGCATAAAGCATATCCTTGCCGTGGTTGGTACTGCATTGATTCCCGTAATGTTCCTGGTCATGATCGCCTATGCATACTATGATAAGGAAGAAGGTAAGATGAAAGAACTTCCTGCCATACTCGATTCGGGCAGGATACCTACATGGGTTAAAAGAGTGCAAAGCTTTGCCTTTGCATCGAAGCAGGTCGATAAAGACGAAAACTACCAGGTTAACCAGGCCAAGATCGCTATTGCCAAAGGAGGCATCTTTGGATTAGGGCCGGGTAACAGTGAACAAAGAAATTTTCTTCCCCATCCTTATTCCGATTTTATCTATGCCATCATCATTGAAGAATACGGATTGATCGGTGGGGCATTCATACTTTTTATATACCTCATATTTCTTTTCAGGAGTATCAGGATATTCCGGAAATGCCCCTATGCATTTGGAGCTTTCCTTGCACTTGGATTAAGCTTTACCCTGGTAATACAGGCACTGATCAATATGGCCGTAACCGTGAATCTTTTCCCTGTAACCGGGGTTACGCTTCCGCTGGTAAGCATGGGAGGAAGTTCCTTCCTCTTTACCTGCCTGGCTATCGGTATCATACTGAGTGTGGCAAGAAATGTTGAACAACTGGAAGGTTCCGCGGAACCACAAACAATAAACGAATAAACATTGGCAAAAAAGATCATCATAGCAGGAGGTGGAACGGGAGGACATATCTTCCCCGCGATCGCTATTGCCAATGCGCTAAGAAAAGAACAGCCCGTCATCGAGATACTTTTCCTTGGTGCCAAAGGCAAAATGGAAATGGAAAAGATACCACAGGCGGGATATAAAATTGAAGGACTGGATATTGCCGGGTTCAACAGGAGCTCACTGCTGAAGAATATTACATTACCCATTAAACTGTTTAAAAGTTTCTTACAGGTAAAAAAGATATTTCAGGGCTTTATGCCCGATGCTGTGATCGGTGTTGGTGGCTATTCCACTTTCCCTGTAATACGCTATGCACAATCGAAAGGCATTCCCACTTTCATTCATGAAGCAAACTCCTTTGCAGGTAAGTCGAACAAGATGCTTGCGGCAAAGGCACGAAAGGTATTTGTTGCAGGCACCGGTATGGAACAGTTCTTTCCGAAAGAAAAGATCATTGT
>JAEWIW010000107.1 GCA_023386855.1 Bacteroidota bacterium
TTCATTAAGACTGGAAGCATTAAGCAAACCCTGCACGGCTGTAAATGCTATCAGTATATCTGCGATGGTACTTAACCCAATACCTATCCTTGTTGCCAGTCCCTTTGCATATTTTCCGTAATCATAAGGGTCCGTAATGCTTTCAAATATTCTCCAGATGATATAACTAACTGTACCCAGCAGGATGATCCAAATGAATATTTTACCTAACAGGAAATCATTCATAAAGGCAACCAATGCAGTTTCATCTGCCCCACCCTTCTTTACCTTCAAAAACGAAAGAATGGCAATAACCCCAATAGCCAGGTAAATGAGCGCGGTTGAAAGGCATCCAAATACCGGAAGTACGCGGATCCAAAATTTCCTGTTTCCTTTTTTTTGAATGAAATTTTATTCTCCTGCATTGCTTCAAACTTCAGACCATGATAGGGTTCAGGTCATTTTGAATATGTACAGTAAATTTCTAATCCAAGGAATTTCCCATAAAAACGCCAATTATTTGTTTTACCTTATTATTCACTTTCTCTGCTTTTCCTGTACTCCGTTATGAAGTTACCACCTTATGTTAGCCACTTTCTTCAAAAGGAAAACCTGGCATATGCAAAATATCTTCACACTCGTTACAATGATGATGGCCTTAAGCAGCACCTTCGCGCAATCATCCGGAACTGAACTGCATTCATTGATCAGCAAACTGCTCTATGATAGTACAAGCTATTCCAATGTTGGTGACTGGGCAGTTGGAACTCCTTCAAAATTCCCCGTTAAATGGAAGGAAGACAGGATCATCATGAGTGATGATACCAGCATCAATTTTTACCGCCTTGGATCAGCGAATGTAAAAATCAATGGCCGGCCAATGGTTCAAAATGGGCAACCGGTAAAATGGAATGTCATGCTTAAAGGTCCTCGAATGGGTTATACATCTTTTAGTATCATCAGTTCGCCTTCTTCACAAATCAAACCTAAATGGAATATTGATAGCCTGATGGGGCAACAGAAAGTCAATTATAAATTGCTTAAAAAATGTGATGATAAAGAACTTACCGGCTTCTACTACTATGAAGTAAAATTCCCCAGGAAAGATATTGCCTACCTGAAGCTTAGCTGGCTTTCGGTCAACGGCAACAACGCCCTGAGGATTGATGGGTACGATAGCTATAGCAATTATGCGGCTAAGCTGGATTGTCCTAAATAGGGTCCGGATTAAATATTATTCAACCTGGTTTTTAAAGGAATAAACAATTACTTAGAGGGATTTAAGATCAAGGTCCAGCTTGGTTTTCAAAGGTTCATCAGGACTTACCAATATATTGTTTACCTCAAGTGATAAAACCGTTTTGGCAGGGTAATTCCATACAGCTTTTAATATTAATGTGGTTGTACCGGATGGTTTCAACACTACCTGCCCCATGGGATAATCTTCAATGTTATAATCACTGCTGGCCCTAACCCTGAACGGTATTTGTGAACGGTTAGATATTTTCACTACAATCAAAGGTTCGCCATTCCGGGTCTTTTTTTCCACTTCAACCTTGAGGCATGCTTTAAAGAATGCTTCAGCCTCGGGCTGCCTGGCTACTATATAATCATCAAAATACACGGCAGTTCGTCTGTTTTGCAATGCTTCTTTTATAGAAGCTTCTGTTTTTTCTTTTGCAAATACCAGTGTCATGGGCCGGTGTGTTTCCTGGTACCTCGGGTAAAGGTCATAGTGCTCATCTGAATTGCCAATGAAGGCAAGATTATATTTCATGGCCATCCGATGCGCAATAATATTATAGCGGTTCGAATTCACAACCTCCACTCCCCCAAGTATGTTTTTGTCAAGCAGTTCCTGGTGAAATGATGTAAAGATGCTGGTATCCTTTTTATCCCACCAGGAATATCCCGGGTGATTATAAAATACAAAGGCATCCTGCCTTTTAGCTTCCAGGAAAGGTGCCATCAATTCTTCTTTCTTAATATCATCTTTCATCACAAACTTTTTCTTCCAGTCTTTCATATAACCTGAAGGAAGACGGTTTGCATCAGAAAGAAACAATGCATTGTTGTGATAAGGTGGTACCCTTGGTGATATCTCTGCACCTCGGATGACCAGCACTTTATTCTTCTTTGCCGCAGTGGCAGTAGCAATCTCGTACGCTTTATTGTAATTGCGTTTTACTTCTTCTGGAAATCCTTCATAATCGATATGTTCCGTCAATGATATTACATCCAGTCCATCTCTTTCTGCTTCGTTGACCCTGAAAGAAGGCCATACATGGCCATCAGAAAAAACGGTATGCATGTGAAAATCACATTTTAGCGTAAGATATCCGGGAATGTCCGGCAAAAGAATGCTATCCTTTTTTACCTGGGCATGAACATGGACATGGCACAGGAGAAGAAATATTATAATGGTTGTACAATATGTATTTGGCTTCATAATCAACTTTATTGCTGTATAATTTTTTATTGCTTAATCCTATCCGGGGTTTTTACAAACCTTTCCTGGTGAAAGAATGTTTTTTTTATTCCCAACCCTGGTTCTGTTCCAATTGAGGGTTGAGCACTATATCTGCATTTGAAATGGGGTGATAATATTTCTTATCATCAAATGAGCGGATCTCATCGTCTCTCCACGTAATATGTCCTTTTGTTCCCTCTGTTAACCGGGCAGATGTTCCATTCACAACATAATAGATAACACCTGGCTGCCTTGTTCCAGGAATTTTACTTACAAAAGAAACATCAGGTGTTCCGTTGCCATCCAGGTCCATAGGAAAGTCCATCGCAGGAACATATATTCCTTTCCATTGCATTTCGAGCAGGTCACCTTTCTTCCAGCGAAGGAGGTCTTCATATCTTAAACCTTCATATACCAGTTCAATACCTCTTTCTCTTCTCACTTCAAGAAGGTACTTATCGCTGATACCAGGGAAATACACTGTTTGCAGGTATGGATCCGCAGTAACAGGCATATCTGGGCTTACTCCTGCCCTCGTTCTTAAAGCGCCAATAGTAGTGTTCCAGGTTTCTGCATCCATTTGTCCTAATTCCGCTTTTGCCTCAGCATAATTGAGTAACACTTCGGCATAGCGGACCAGGGAGATAGAATTATTCGATTCGGCTACTCCATCGAGCCGCTTGTCATCAAGACTGAACTTCATAATATGGTATCCTGTGAACGTATAACCGAAGTTTGGAGGCGCAGCACTTCCATCACTGCGTTTATATCCCAGCGATCTGATGGTTTGTGAAAGCCTGGCATCCCTGTTCTTCATTTCATTCATGAACACCATGGTATCATAACCTGGCAGATCGGTGAATCGTTCACCATCACTCAACAGGTAGGTATTGATAAACTGTTTATTCAATCCCCACCTTGCTCCATAAGTAGCGCTGTTGAATTTCCAGGTTACTTCATGCCATCTTCTTAGATCATTATTATACACAAGCGCCCACATGATCTCGTCTGAAACAGGATCTTCACTGGTGAACAGCCTGCGGTAATCTTTTAAAGGATTGCCGGTAGAATAAAGTTTATATTTTTTTGCATCAATGACTTTCTTTGCCGCATTAGCTGCTTCTTCCAGCCACCTGTTCGAAGTACCTGCCAACCCCAGTTCAGTATGGTACTTCCTGAAGGTACCTTCGAATAAACATACCCTTGATTTAAATGCCAGTGCCACCTGCCTGGTCACTGTAGAAGAAGTTGCATCCTTGGTGTCGTAAATATGACTGGCTGCAAAATCAAGATCAGCCAGCACTGAATCCATTACAAGGGTTCTTGGATCCCTTCCTTTATACAATTCAGCATCATCTGTAGCTAAAGTTTTACCGTACCATGGAACATCACCGTAAGTTTGTATTTTATCGTAATAAAAATAAGCCCTGAAGAATCTTGCAATACCGGCGTAATGGTCCCTGGCAGCCTGTGGTATGGAAGGGTTATCATACTTCTCAAGGAAATAATTGATATTACGAAGGTTGGTCCAGTTCCAGGATCCTTCATTTACTGATGAATATGAACCGGCAATAAATGTGGGGCTCTGGTTCTTTGAGGTGTAATCACCCATTTCGTCCGACTGCACAACTGCAAGTGCTGAAGGAAGCATACGCTGGTAAAATGAAGTGACATATAATTCAAGGTCTTTTTCTGTTTGAAAAAATGCACCAGGAACCAGTTTATCCAGTGGTTTCTTATCCAGGAAATCCTTTTTGCAGGATGCCAAAGTAGCCATGCTAAAGCATGCGATAATGGCAAAGAATATTTTATTTATTGTTCTCATTACTGATCTTATTTAAAATTTGAAAAACAATATTTCCATTGAGG
>JAEWIW010000256.1 GCA_023386855.1 Bacteroidota bacterium
GCACTGGAAGCACTGACCATCATTCCTGCAAGGATGCTTGGCGTTGAGGGCCAGGTGGGAAGCCTGGAGCCGGGGAAACTTGCCAATTTTATCCTTACTAATGGACCAATTTTCAGCGATAAAACTATGATCCTTGAAAACTGGGTACAGGGAAAACAGTATAAGGTAAAGGACGACAATTCATCATTGAAAGGATTGTACTCTTTAAAGATCAATGGAGATACTCCCTTAAGCCTTGAAGTAAAAACCGCGGATGCCGCAAAAATTATAAAAGGTGCGGATACCCTTTCTGCCAAACTTGACTATAATGGCAAATTGTTATCGATCGTTTTTTCACCTTCCAAAGCAGCAAAGCAAACTATTCGTTTAAGTGGTGTTACCAATGGAAATATATGGAGCGGAACAGGGATGGATACTGCCGGTAATGCGATCCTGTGGACTGCTTCACTGGTAAAAGCGCTTGAAGAAAAGCCGGATAGTTCATCAAAAAAACTGCCTGTACAAATAGGCAATGTAGTATATCCTTTTACCGGTTACGGAAGGGAAACAATGCCCCAGGAGGAAACTTTGCTGATTAAAAATGCTACTGTATGGACCAATGAGAAAGAAGGTATTATGCAGTCGGCCGATGTGTTGGTGAAGAATGGAAAGATCGCCCAGGTAGGGAAAGGATTAGATGTGAAAGGCGCAAGAGTGATCGATGGAACAGGAAAGCATTTAACTCCTGGTATCATTGATGAACATTCACATATTGCAGCAGCTTCTATAAATGAAGGCGGACAGTCAGTGACTTCCGAAGTGCGCATCCAGGATAATCTCAATCCTGAAGATGTTGACATATATTTCCAGTTGAGCGGTGGGGTAACTACTTCTCATATACTGCATGGTTCGGCCAATACCATAGGTGGACAGACGCAACTCATCAAGCTCAGGTGGGGCGCGGATGATAAAGGATTGATGTTTGAAGGTTCAGATCCATTCATCAAGTTCGCACTGGGTGAAAATGTTAAGCGTTCACCGGCCAACACCAATAACCGTTACCCCGATACAAGGATGGGTGTTCAGCAGGTGCTGACCGATGCATTTCAAAGGGCAAGTGAATACCAGGCTGCCTGGAAGAAAGCTGAATCCAATAATAAAAAGAAAGGAGCTACCCCGATGATCCTTCGTCGCGATCTTGAACTTGATGCATTAGTGGAGATCATGAACAAAAAAAGATTCATTACCTGTCATAGTTATGTTCAAAGCGAAATCACATCAGCAATGCGTGTGATGGAACAGTTTGGATTCAACGTGAATACATTTACGCATATACTTGAGGGTTATAAAGTGGCCGACAAGATGAAAGAGCATGGTGCTGCGGCTTCAACATTTTCCGACTGGTGGGCCTATAAGAGCGAGGTGATGGATGCGATTCCATACAATGCTACCCTCATGCATAATGTAGGATTGAATGTTGCCATCAATTCCGATGATGCAGAAATGGCGCGCAGGTTAAACCAGGAAGCAGCCAAGTCGGTGAAATATGGTGGGATGAGTGAAGAAGAAGCATTCAAGATGGTAACGATCAACCCGGCCAAAATGCTTCATGTGGATGATAAGGTTGGAAGCATAAAAGCAGGTAAGGATGCTGACCTGGTACTATGGTCCGATAATCCTTTAAGCATTTATGCCAAAGCCGAAAAGACTATTGTTGATGGAAAGGTATTTTTTGATCGTGAAGAAGATCTTAAAGCAAGAAAGCATATTGCAGAAGAAAGAAACCGCATCATTCAAAAAATGCTGAATGAAAAAAGATCGGGAGCCCATGTAAGGCCTGCGCAGGCAAGCATGAGGCAGGTTCATACCTGCAGCGATCATATGCATTCACATGGATTACTGGTGGAGAACGCCGATTAACATCCCCGGGATAACCGGATAAAAACAAGTAAATGAAAAAGATTTCAGCTTATATATTAATGACTTTAGCTGCTGCCCAGTGGAGCTATGGGCAGTCGACAGTATATCCTGCCGAACCGCAGCAGCAACCTGTTCTGATTAAAAATGCCACCGTCCACGTTGGGAACGGGGAGGTGATTGAACAGGGATCTGTTTTGTTTGAAAAAGGAAAAATTGAAGCTGTAGGAAAGAATATCACGGCTCCAGCAAATGCACTGGTTATTGATGCTACATCAAAGCATCTTTATCCAGGGCTGATCTTATCCAATTCCTACCTGGGGTTAAAAGAAGTGGGTTCTGGAACCCGTGCTACAAATGATGTTGCGGAGATCGGTGATATCAATCCCAACGTGATGGCTATTGCAGCGTATAATACCGATTCAAAGATCATCAATACGCTTCGTTCAAATGGCATCCTGCTGGCTGTTTCAGTGCCGGAGGGAGGATTGATCAGTGGTGCATCTTCAGTTGTTCAGCTCGATGCATGGAATATAGAAGATGCTGCATATGCAAAAAATAACGGGATACATGTTAACATGCCTTCCCTGTTAAACCGTGCAAGAACCAGGGGAGGAAGAGGTAATACTGATCCTCTTAAAGCAGCTTTTGAAAGAATCGAAACCATCAAAGAATTTTTCCGACAGGCGGCTTCTTATTCAAAAGAAAAAGAACACCCTGTTACTAACCTGAAATATGAAGCAGTAAAGGGTTTATTCAATAAATCGCAAAAGCTGTTTGTTCATTGCGACCTTGTAAACGAAATGCTGGTGGCTGTTGATTTTGTAAAGGAATTTGGTTTTGATGTGGTGATAGTAGGTGGATCGGAAAGTTTCCAGATCGCACCCCTGCTGAAACAGCATAATATTCCTGTTATCCTTAACCAGATGCATTCGCTTCCCACTTCAACAGATGATGATGTTGACCAGCCTTATAAAACACCTTCACAATTGCAGCAGGCAGGGGTATTATTTGCGATAAATGATGTGGATGGACAAACACGAGGAAGAAATCTTATGTACAATGCAGGAACGGCTGCAGCATATGGATTAACCCGCGAACAGGCACTGCAATCGATCACATTGAATGCAGCAAAAATCCTGGGCATCGACGATAAAACAGGCTCCATTGAAAAAGGGAAAGATGCTAACCTGGTGATCAGTGAAGGTGATATCCTTGATATGCGCAGCAGCACCGTATTGCATGCGTTTATCCAGGGTAGAAAAATTGACCTTACGGATAAACAAAAACTGCTCTACGAGCGGTATAAGTATAAGTACCGCGAAATTACCCCCACGGAAAAAGGGAACAGTAAAAAATAATTTTTTCAGAAATACGCATTCAAAAGCTGGCTCACTCGGGCCAGCTTTTTTTATGATGAGTAAGAATAATATAGTCCTTAAAAATTTAAAAATTGGCCCAGGTTTCCGTTTCCTTTTTTACTGCTAGGCTTCTGTTTTCGTTTTACAGTTAGGCTTCCGTTTCTTATAATAAGGCTGCCTGTTTTCTTTTTTAATAAGGTTGGAAAAATAGAATAATATGTCATAGCTTAATGTAATACTCGAACCTGGATATTATTTATAAACCAATAAAATTTACTGGCATGAACAAAACAGCAACCGATCTTGTTAAAGAGGCAAAGCAGCAGGTAGAGAATCTTACTCCGCAGCAGGTAAAGGAAGAACTGGAAAATGGCGGTGCAACGCTGATCGATATCCGTGAAGCTGATGAGCTCAAAGAGAATGGTAAGATTCCAGGTTCGATACATGCACCAAGGGGTATGCTTGAATTTTATGCCGACACGGAATTACCTTATCATCGACCGGAATTTGACCGTTCAAAACGTATCATTCTTCATTGTGCCTCTGGTGGCCGTTCTGCCCTTGCTGCTTCAACGCTAAAACAAATGGGTTACCAGGATGTTGCACATATGGATGGTGGAATAAAAGCATGGAAGGAAGCAGGAATGAAAACTGAGTAATTACTAATGATACCGTGGGTAACTAGCCGTCCCGGTTGCCTGTTTAAAAATATGAACATGCAGAAAGTAGATAAGCTCATTATTTCGCATTGGGGAAATATTCGCGCCAAGTATGGACGGAAAGAAAATAAGTTTCTTGCTGCTTTGAGAAAATTAATGAAAGCTTCAAAAGCACAAAACCTCGCCAGTAAACTTATTTTCCTTGATGATGAAGAATCGATGGAAGGGATTGTTCCATCAATGGTTACCGATCCTTCCTCGGCAGAACAATTC
>JAEWIW010000276.1 GCA_023386855.1 Bacteroidota bacterium
ATGCCTGACACACAAAAAGAGAAGGACCAGCCTTCTCTTTCTATCATCAAAATCCTGATTACTTTTTATACTTTTTCCTTTTCGGGATTCTTTAGCGTGAACCTGATCTTTGAATTTTCCTTATCCAATTCTGCGATCATCACATCGCCTGCCTTGATGTTCATATTCAGGATCTCTTCCGCTAAAGGATCTTCCAGGTATTTCTGGATAGCCCTGTGTAAAGGACGGGCACCAAACTGTACATCATATCCTTTTTCTGCGATAAAGTTCTTCGCTTCTTCTGTAAGTTCAAGCGTGAAGCCAAGAGAATTCAATCTTACCATTACACCCTTCATGAGGATATCAATGATCTTGAAGATATGATCTTTAGTGAGAGAGTTGAAGATGATAACATCATCAATACGGTTAAGGAATTCGGGCGAGAAGGTTCTCTTCAATGCCTTTTCAATTACCGCTTTGTTGTTCTCATCGCTTGATTGTGTTCTTGCCTGTGTCGCAAATCCTACTCCATCACCGAAATCTTTTAACTGGCGTACACCGATATTGGATGTCATGATGATAGTGGTATTCTTGAAATCAACTTTCCTTCCCAGTCCATCTGTCAGCTGTCCATCGTCAAGCACCTGCAGCAGTATATTGTAAATATCCGGGTGTGCTTTTTCAATCTCATCCAGCAGGATCACGGAATATGGTTTTCGTCTAACCTTCTCAGTTAGCTGACCACCTTCTTCATATCCTACATAACCTGGAGGCGCGCCAATTAAACGGCTGACAGTGAATTTTTCCATGTATTCACTCATATCGATGCGGATCAGGGCATCTTCAGAGTCGAACATATAACGTGCAAGAGAACGCGCAAGCTCTGTTTTACCAACACCTGTTGGGCCAAGGAAAATAAATGTACCTATTGGCTTTTTAGGATCCTTCAACCCAACACGGTTACGCTGTATGGCTTTAACCACTTTCTGGATGGCTTCATCCTGGCCGATCACCATGCTGGTCATATCTTCAGCCATTTTGCGAAGCTTATCACTTTCAGCCTGTACCATTCTCTTAACTGGAATACCAGTCATCATACTCACCACTTCTGCGATGGCTTCTTCGTCGATAGGGTAACGCTTGTGCTTACTTTCTTCTTCCCACTGGTTCTTGGCTTTTTCAAGATCTTCCTGCAGGCGTTTTTCTGTATCGCGGAGAGAAGCAGCTTCTTCAAACTTCTGGCTTTTCACCACCTTGTTCTTTTCAACCTTTACATCTTCAATCTTCTTTTCAAGATCAAGGATCTCTTTTGGAACGTTGATGTTCTTAAGGTGAACCCTTGCTCCCACTTCATCCATTACATCAATGGCTTTATCGGGAAGAAGACGGTCAGTGATATAACGGTCACTCAGCTTCACACATGCATCGATAGCATCATCGCTATAGTTTACATTGTGATAGTCTTCATATTTAGATTTGATATTGTTCAGGATCATGATGGTCTCTTCAACACTTGGAGGTTCAACCATTACTTTCTGAAAACGCCTGTCGAGTGCACCATCTTTTTCGATATACATACGATATTCATCGAGAGTAGAAGCACCGATACATTGCAATTCTCCTCTTGCCAGTGCAGGCTTGAAGATATTGGATGCGTCGAGTGAACCACTGGCGCCACCGGCTCCTACGATAGTATGGATCTCATCAATGAAGAGAATAACATCGCGGTTCTTTTCCAGTTCATTCATGATCGCTTTCATGCGCTCTTCGAACTGGCCACGATACTTGGTTCCTGCAACAAGCGCTGCAAGGTCGAGAGAGATCACGCGTTTATCGAACAATACCCTTGATACTTTACGCTGAACAATTCGAAGGGCAAGGCCTTCCACGATGGCGGTTTTACCTACACCGGGTTCACCGATCAGGATGGGGTTATTCTTTTTCCTCCTGGAAAGGATCTGCGATACTCTTTCGATCTCGTCTTCCCTTCCTACGATAGGATCAAGAGAACCACTTTCCGCAAGGCGGGTGATATCCCTTCCAAAATTATCCAATACGGGGGTCTTGCTTTTAGCAGTACCGGATGCACGTGATTTCTGCTGGGAATACTTCTTTTCTTCATCAAAATCGTCGTCGTTCTCTTCAGCATATTCACTGCGTACGTCGTTGCTTTTAACAACCCCTAATTCGTTTCTGAACAGATCGTAATCCACGTCAAATTGATTTAAGATTTGAGTAGCAATATTTTCTTTGTTCTTGAGGATGGAAAGCATCAGGTGCTCGGTTTCCACCATCGGGCTTTTAAGTGCTTTGGCCTCGAGTACTGTAACCCGTATTACTTTTTCGGCCTGCTTTGTCAGCGGCAGGCTGTTGATATTGGCTATATTCTTACCTGTTTTGTCTTTAACGGCAAGTTCAACTTCCTTTCTCAATTCGTACAGGTCAATATTAAAACTCTTCAGGATCCGCACGGCGGTATTATCGCCTTCACGGATCAGGCCCAGCAACAAATGTTCCGTCCCGATGAAATCATTACCCAGCCTTAATGCTTCCTCCCTGCTAAAAGATATAATCTCCTTTACCTGGGCCGAAAAATTATTATCCATTTTATAATTTGTTGGGTTTGATACAATAATAACGAATATTTTTGACATCTACAGGCGGCAAATCCTAATCACCTGTTAACCTATAAACGCCGTTTATGAAGGTCAAAATTGATACCAAGGAGAAATTCCATGTCATTACGATTGAAGAACCATTTCTTGCTGCTAATATGACAGAAGAGCTGGAGGAATGCCTGCTTTCCTTCCTGGACGGTTCTGTCAAAAACATCGTATTAAATGTTCAGCAGGTGGGTCGTTTGGATACCGCTTCTGCTGAAAGCCTGGTAAAGATCCAGCAAACCTTTTATGAGAACAACCATTCCTTTGTCATTTGCGAGTTTCAGCCTGAAACAGAAGCCTACCTCGACAAGGAAGGACTGCTCGAGATCATGAATATTACTCCTACCGAATCGGAAGCCTGGGACATAGTACAGATGGAGGAAATTGAACGGGAACTGCTTGGTGATTAAAGTGGTCTAAACCCTAAAACTTACCCATGAAAAAGTATGCTGTAATTGTTGCAGGTGGCTCCGGGCTACGAATGAAAACAGCCCTTCCCAAACAGTTTCTTTCGCTGCAAGGCAAGCCTGTACTATTTTATACCCTTACCGCTTTTTTAGAAGCCTTCCCCGATTTACAGATCATACTGGTATTACCAGAACAAAGCCGGTCGACCGGCGAAGAAATTGTTGCCCAAACGATGGATCCTTCAAGAATCCGCATCACAACCGGTGGAGAAACCAGGTTTCATTCAGTGAAAAACGGGCTGGAATACGTGCGCGATCACTCCATTGTTTTTGTTCATGATGGGGTGAGATGCCTGGTCAGCCCTGAACTGATCCGCAGGTGTTATGATATGGCAATAGAAAAGGGGAATGCCATCCCGGCTATCACAGCGGTTGATACGATCCGGATCGAAACCTTTTCTGGCAACCAGCAGATCGACCGGAATAAAGTGCGTATCATTCAAACGCCTCAAACCTTCTTTAGTGAAATCATCAAAGCCGCTTTTGAACAGGATTATATAGATAGTTTTACTGATGAAGCCAGCGTAGTCGAAAAGCTTGGAGTGAAGATAAACCTTGTTGAAGGAGAAGAGACCAACATCAAGATCACGAGGCCCGTAGACTTACTCATCGCGGAAAAGATCATTGAAGAAAAAAAGATAAGTTAGGATCATCCATTTTTCATTTTCCTGATGGGCCATGGAAGTTCGTTGTACCGTAGAAAATAAAATGGACGATTAACAGCGCCAAATCCCTGGTAGAACTGGCGCACTCCCGGTATTTCGGAACCTTCAAAATCAAAGAGTGATCCTGTTGCCGCATACTCTTTCAACAGTTCATCATATAACAGGTGGTTCGCTCCTAAATCACGCCCCTGCGGCGTTATATGTGTAATGATATTGTACAATCTTTTCCCATCATTTATCAGCATAGCACCGGCCATTCTTTCATTTTGATTGTTCAAAACAGATCTTGTAATAACCATCCCCCTTGAAGAAAAAAGGTCGCAAACCCTGCTGAATTTTTTATAATCATCAATGGAAAGATGCTTCATGTTTTTTTGTTGTGCAATACGATAGTCATCGATGATTGGTTTTATTTGAGTATCGTTGGAAACCCGCAGCCCTGCCCGTTTTGCTTTGCGGATATTTCTTAATACCGCTTCCCTGTAATGGCTTTGTATGGTTTCATGAGCGCCCTTTAAAGAAAGAACATAATTGGTCCTGGGGTTATACTTAAATCCATGGGCAAATAGCTTAACTGGTTCAATAGGAGCAGCATCATTGCTTTCATTTAAATAGATCTCTGCAAAACGAAAATGTTTTGAAGCTGCAATAAAAAACAAACTCATCCATTCGCCTGTAATTTCCTGACTGCTGAAGATGCCCAGTTGTTGTGTAAAAGCCGGCTGGTACAAATAACTAATACCATATTTCTTTCTCCATGTCAGTGGCATTACCATCTCGTAATCCCCATATACCAGGGCATCCCACTGACCTGCCATACACTGGAGGAATTCATACCGCGCATAAATGACCGGTGACCCGCTTCGCATAATGCAGGCATCCCATTTTTCACGATCAATATTATGTTGAGGTATGAATTGTACCATGTTTGTACTCATGTATGCATGCTGGATTTGATGTAACCCATGAAGCTTATAAAGGTACCTGGTTACCGGTAAATTTCCTGATATTGATTTTTTGAATATCAATACTGAAAGTGATCTTCTTACCAAAACTATTCAGCGATGGTGTATTCTCAAGTTTCTTCCTGATCGCCTTAGAGTAAAGCAATGGAACATATACATTCAGCAGGTCCTTAAACACTGACAACTGAATACCTCCGTCATAAAGGAAATGCGGGCCCTCATTTGCAGTATCCCAGCATTCCGCATTGGTTCCTATATCAAGGAATAGTTTTACCGGGAG
>JAEWIW010000308.1 GCA_023386855.1 Bacteroidota bacterium
GGGATCATCTGGGGCATGGCAGGAATGATACTGTTCATTCCTTTTGTAGCCATTTTAAAAATCATTGCTGATAATGTTCCGGGGCTTGAACAGGTGAGGATATTACTTGGAACCGGAAAAGATAATGGAAAACCCAAATCCTTTAAAGTTAGTAAGCTATTGAACCGGGAATCGAAAAACCAGGTTTAGTTTATGCGTAATAAAACATAAATTTTTTGTTGAACAGGTTCGGTTTAGTGGTTATTAATTCTTTGAAGGATCCGTTGGCAATGGTACTTCGGCAGGCCGCGGTTCACCGGGTGTCACCGGCTCGGGGGAAGGAACTTTTCCTGGTTCTTTTGATGGTTCTTTGGCTGGTTCTTTTTCTGGATCTTCACCAGGAAAGGCAGGTTCTTCAGGGTCAAGAACCGGGTCAAATTCTGGCGGTGTACCAACGGGGATCTCTTTGGGTATATATTGTGCGTGAAACATATTGATAAATTTTAGTTGTCTTTAAATGTACTTCTTTCAAAACTTATTCCATAGCTATGCTGCCGGTAGTTTGCATACTCAAAAACGTTTTCTGACGTTATAATTTTTTTCAAGGAAATAAATATGAAGGTTATGGGTCAACTGATCTCTATGGTATGTTCTGATTGTGGTTATCAATCAAACTCCATTCAAATCGGTTCAACGTTCCTGGATGATGCGATTCATGGACCTGCATTTGATACCAGGACCAGCTCACTCATTGAAGCCAATTATGAAGAACTGGATGGCCAGCAAATTATTCCCTATAGCGATCCGCGGTTAAGAAAAGCACCGAATGGTGCAGAGATGCCGGGACGGATGGAATGGGGCGATTATGAGCTATGGTTTAAATATAATTTTTGTCCTTCCTGTAATGGATTCACGCTGGAGATTGACCAGAGTGAAATGGCGATGGTGGATTAAACTATTTCAGGGTATAGTCCATTTTAATGGTAATGGAGGCGGTTTTATGTCTTTCAGATGTATTATATATCCCTCCGAAACTGAATTCTTCATTACTGTTTCGGCCGGTAATCTGGAATACTCCCATGCTTGCTTTTTTTAAGTTATCCAGTTTGCTGTCGACGCTTTCCGCGATCGTACTTGCCCTTTGTTTCGCATCGGCGGAAGCTTTTGCCAGGAGGTCCATTTTGAGATCAGCGAGGCGGGTATAGTAATAGGATGGGGGAATAGAATTGAATTCGATCCCCTGTTCGATCAGTTCGGTAACCTGGCGCGATACGCCTTCCACCTTGTCAATATCCCGGGATTCGATTTTAACGGTCTGGAAAAGGTTATACCCGGTGAAGGTGGTTGAAACCATATTGCCATTGGCGTCAAAGCGGTTGGCATATTCTTTCTGGAGGTCCACTGCCGAAAAAATTATGGCGGTATCAGGGATTCCTTTCCCTTTGAAGTAATTGCGTATGGCCTGTTCATCCTGTTTAAGGGAAGCATAGGCTGATTTAAGGTCGGCTTCCTTACGGCTGTAGCGGCCTTCCCATACGATAAGGTCGCTGGTAAAATCTACCTGTGCCATACCGGTAACGGTTATGGTTTCAGCATTCCTGAACTTATATTTATAGGCATTAGCAATAATAAAAGCCCCCAAAAGGATAAAAATGCCCAGGATAAGGGAAGAAAAATTGCGGTAATTGCGTGTTGTATGATCCATCAGTTTAAGGTTGTTCCAATATTACAGTTTTTTTCAACGCGATTTCCAGAACAATTAACGGATTATTAAATTTTATAATTTAATAATATTAAGTGTATTTGTTTATTAATAGAGGAAAATTTTCAGCATGTATTCATATTATAAAAAATAAATTATAACATTTGAATTTTTTACTGTAGTTTTGAGTCTTGGTTTTACTATTACTTCTTTTTATATGGCAAGCAATCGTTAGCGCCCGTTGTTTCTACAATGGGCTTTTTTATGGGCTGTTTTTTCCGGCCCTCTCCGAAATACTGCAATAGGTAGCCTGTATGGCAAACAATACGAACAGGGCAAACAGGGATAAGGTAACCAGGTAAGTGATCACCAGGGAGCGGGCATTATCTTCGATCTGTTGTTTTGGCCAGATAGATTCGGGAGGCCCCAGTGTAGCCAGCATTTCACCTGCAGATAATCCTTCTAATCCATCAGCTTGTTTTACAGAATCAACTGCTCTTTGAGCGAGGCTGGTCAAGGTATTCCCGATAATCACCTGCCGGTCGCTGTACTCATCATAGGCTGTTTTATGATCAAGGTCCGATTGGTAATGAAAGAATAGGAAGAAGGCAGCAGCAAACAAAAGAATTGCACCCGCCCACCAATACCACAGGTGTTTTCTTTTATTAAAAATAGCGCAGGGAACCAGCACGAGCAGCAGTATTCCCGCTACAATAAATTTTGCGAGGCTTGAAAAATTTGACCTGGAGATCGGCATTCCTGATGTGAATTGAGGTGGTACCAAAAAGCCGGTGACCACCACCACAATAGAAAGGGAAACCCCCAAAACCAGGTTCCATCTTGATTTGATATAATCGAGCAGGTCCATAAAGGTTATTGGTCCAGGACAAAATCGACCGTCACCATTTCCCTCGATTTCCTGATGCCTTCTTTTCTTTGTTGTAATCGTTGTCCATTTTTTTCAATCCAGATCAGTTTTTTACCCGGGGCAATTTCCTTGATGGCGTTATTAGTAGGATTGAAAGCTTCCACCTGTCGTGGATCAAGTGAAAGCTCGGGTTTCACAAAAACCATGTAGCCGCTTTGCTCCAGTTCATCGCCATTGAGTACACGTACTTTTACATTCACCAGCCGCGCCCGCCTGTCGGCAGGGTCAGGTGCATCAAGATCATATTTAAGTGCTACGTCATCTTCAATAAAAGATAAAATGGAATCCACGGCCTTAGGATCATTTTCGGTTTGAGCGAAGTCGAGCAATGCATTATAATTATCCACTTCGGTATAGTACTTTGCCAGCACATCCCTGTCGCCAGTATTATAATTGTTTTCATTTTCCAGTTCGTTAAGGCATCCGAACAATTGAAGACTCAGCCTGTCCATCCTTGAACCTAACTTCCTGAAAGCTTCGCTGGTAGCGGCTTTTTCATCAATTGATTTTGCAAGCGCTCCTAATTTCGTGCTGGTTGTTCTGGTAATGGTTTTATGTGAAGAAACTTTATTTGTTTGTGCATTGCAGGAACAAATAAAAAACACAGCTGCAGACACCAGGATAATTTGTTTAAGTTTCATACTGGAGAATATTTGAACGGGGGAGTATCGTTAGGGTAGGCGGTAATAACAATCTACAAAAAATATTCAATATTGCTGGCACAGCGATTGCTTTCTGATATGGGAAACTCCCATAATGAAATTATTTCTTAAAACGGTAGTATTTACAGCCCTGGCGGCAGCCGTAGTATTGTATGTTCAGCACCAGTTGGTTACTGCAAGGTTTATTGAAGATCCAACAGAAGATATCTGGCATTGATTATCTTACTGTACATTTGAAGCATAACTATTATAAGTGTTCGAGCTTTTTTTTGAAAAACTTAATGAAAAGATCAGCCTGACTGATACAGAGAAGGATATTTTCCGATCGCTGTTAATTCCCAAAAAATTAAGGAGAAAACAATATCTTCTCCAGGAGGGTGACGTATGCAAATACACTGCTTTCGTGGAAAAAGGTGCACTGCGTTCCTATACAGTTGATGAGAAAGGTTCGGAGCATATTGTCCAGTTTGCTGTAGAAGGCTGGTATATTGCCAACCTGTATAGTTTCATAACGGGGGAGCCTGCAACCAACAATATAGATGCTATCGAAGATTCAGAGTTGCTTTTAATCACGAGGCCTTCGCAGGAAGAGTTGATGAAGAAGGTTCCGCAATATGAAAAATTCATTTACCTGCAAATGCAGGGTGCCTATGTAGCGCTTCAAAGAAGGCTAACCGCTATGATAAGCATGACAACCGAAGAAAAATATACCAATCTTCTCAACACTTACCCGAATATCGTACAACGGGTACCTCAGCATATGATTGCTTCCTACCTTGGATTAACGCCTGAAACCCTTAGCCGGACAAGGCGCCAGATGGTAGGAAGAAAATAACCAACCTTTGAAGGTTCAACAATTGCAGTTAATGTTCCTATTGCTACACTAACAATTTAAAATATGGAACAGGTAAAATTAAAACTGGATAGTCCCTGGCCAGAGGTCAAAGAGAAATTAAAAGAACATAATGTTGGTCTTTCTGACGAGGACCTGGAATATGAAACAGGTAAAGAACAGGAATTACTCGACCGGCTTTCAAAGAAAATGGGCATTCCCCCCTCCGAAGTAAAGGCGCTTATTGAAAGCATTTCCTATAACAGCGGGATGGCCGGGTAACCTTTAAGGCAGTAAAATAGG
>JAEWIW010000089.1 GCA_023386855.1 Bacteroidota bacterium
AGGTTATCCATTTCACATTTGGCATGGAATTCATCGAGCGACAAGGCATGGAAGCACACTTCGGAACCATCACTCAGCAAGGCTTTCACTTCAAGAAGGTGTTCTCTTGTGCTCCTGTATACAACCGAATTGGATCCGCATGAATTGTTGCCCACCATGCCGCCGATCATCGCCCTGTTGGCAGTGGAAGTTTCGGGACCAAAGAACAGGGAATGTTCATAGAGGAACATATTCAGTTCATCGCGGATCACCCCGGGTTCAACACGAACCCAGTGTTCATGCTTATTCAATTCAAGTATCCTGGTAAAATTTTTTGAAACGTCAACGATGATACCATTTCCCACCACCTGGCCGGCAAGAGATGTTCCTGCGGTCCTGGGTATCAGTGAAGTTTGCTCCGATTGAGCAAAAGCAATCAGCTTTTTCAGGTCATCCTGGTTTTTGGGAATCGCAACTGCCAGCGGCATTTCACGGTATGCCGAAGCGTCCGTGGCATAAAGGGTCCGCATGGTTTTATCAAAAAATAGCTCACCATCAAGTTGAGCAGCAAGTTGTTCAAGCCTGGCCTTCATGAAAATATTTTGATGCTTATCCGCAAGTTATGACAGGAAACTGAAAGCAATGACTATAATCATATGGTTGCCTTATTGTAGTCATTAGCAACAAGACACCTTGGGACTAATTTTGTCTTATCAATTTGATCACTGAGCTACTGTAGAAATCAATAAACGATAACGCATAGCTTGCTCTATAAAGATGGTTTGATGTATATTGGGGTTATGGCCCTGGCTTGTTGGTTAGCTGGGGCTTTTTTTATGCGTATAGTTAAAGCTTACTTTTTACTTTTTCCTCCTGACATTTTTCTAACTACCTGCGGGAACAGGCTGTCAAAAACCGGTTTCTGATCTTTCCTGCATAATCTCCTGATCTGCCTGAAATGACCAAGAAAGGCCTTGTCAATCGAAGCCTGGTTCTGACCAATGATGTTGGCCAGGGAATCTACTTCTGCTTTGGAAGCTGTATCAGCTATGGCAAGTTTGAAAAAACGCTGTTTTGAATTGGACAACTGGCTGAACATCGGCTTCATACTATCCCAATGCAGGTGTTTTGCTGTTTCAAACTGCCTGAACTGGTTCTCATCGAACTTTACATCGTTCTTTAAAAAATTGGTCAGCGCATTACCCTGTTGGGGTTTGGATGGCTTATGGTCCCTTCCGAATAACCAAAGGGAAAGAATGACCAGGTTGGCTACCAGCAGGATGGCTGAAAGAATAATGAGGGCTTTATTTTTTGCTAATTTCTCCATTAGGGTTCAGTGATTTCGGATTCATAAAAGGAAGTCAATGCCAGGTTATATTCTTCAGGTCCCTGTTTTTCGATGGAGGATTGTGAAGCAATATTGACCTCTTCCTTAAACACCACAATGAAATTGGTAAACACCACCGCTGCAAGAACCGTTGCGAAGACCAGCGGCCTCGTAATGAAACTGCCTGCGCGGTCCCAGATCGAACGCGATTCATAAACAAGTTTTGCCTGCAGCCTGGTAAAAAAGAAATCAGGTGCGGAAGCCCTTTTAAGGCCGTTCAGGCTATCCAGGGTTTCCTGGATTTTCCTGTCCAATTCGGATCTGTTTTTCATACGCAAAGTTTGACGATGTTAGCTTTAAAAACTTGTGTTTACTCCTGCTTATAAAAACCTTCTAAAGTCTTTTTAAGATTATTCTTTCCCCGGTGTATAAGGGATTCCACCGAGGATAGGGATGTTTCCATTACTTCACTGATCTCCTGGTAACTTAATCCTTCCACCTTATTCAATGTAAAAGCGATTCTTTGTTGTTCCGGTAGCCTTGCGATAGCCTTGAACAAAACGGCCGCATTTTCCTTTCGATCGAGTTCAACACCGGGATGTACAAAGTCGGGAAGATCGATCATCACTTCATTATCCATCCCGAATAAGGAACGCATCATGGCAAAACGCTTTTTCCGTTTCTTTTTTTTCTCATGGTCGAGCGACTTGGTAATAGTGATCCTGTATAGCCAGGTGGATAATTTGGAGTCACCTTTAAAACCACCGATCGACAAATACACCTGTAAAAAAACTTCCTGGGCCACATCTTCCGCATCCTGCATATTCTGAACAATTCCAAGCGCTGTATTATAAACCATATCCTTCCAGGTTTCTACCGTTTCCCTGAATGCAGATGGATCTCCTTCTTTAAGTCGTTTAACTAATACAGGGTCGTTCAAATCGGGTTTAATTAATGTCTGTCTGCGATATTAATTAAAATTTCCCGGCCTTTGCCCTCTTTGAAACGACCTGTTGCTTCTTCCTGATGGTCCAGGCTCCTGTTCTGGCTGTGCTTTTCCTTTACCAAAATTCCTGAGCTTATAACTGAATGTCAGCATAAAATACTGCTGCAATACTTTTGTCTGGTAGTCTTCAATATACGTTTCAGTAACGCTTCTTCCAATACTCTTGTTTTGTTTTAATAAGTCGAACACGGTCAGCTTTAATTCTCCTTTCTGACCCTTCAGGAATTTTTTGGCCACACCCATATTCCACAAAAAGTACTGCTGGTAGAATCCATCGGTAAGCCCCTTATAGGTTTGAAGGTTCATATCATTCTGCAATACCCATCCATTTTTAGTAAGAAGATTGGATGAGAAACCAGCCGATTGAGTAAAATAATCATTGTTAAGCCTGGGTTGTAAGCTGTTTCTAACCTTGCTGATATTGGCCGAATAGGACAGGTTAAAATCAACAAATTCACTGATATTGCTGGCAATAGTTGCTCCCATCCGGACATTATTATTACGGGTGAAATTGGATTCATTGTTGATCATTCCGGGGATTTTGGAAAAACTATAACCTCCATTAAAATTCATGGTTGATTTTATAAATTTTAAGGGGAAGCCCAGGCTGAAAAATGACCGGGCATTCCAGAAACCATCAAGGTTAATGGGCTTGGTAAGCTGTGATCCTTTATAAAGGGTTACTGAAGGGGTAAGCATTGAATCCTGTGACGCAATAAAACTTGCATTACCTATATAATTGCTTGCTTTTTCAGCCGAAACATTGGCAAAAAAGCTAAGGTTTTTATTCGATTGCGTGAAGTTATACCTGGCCCATAGCCTGTGCGAATAGCTTTGATCGAGGCTTGCATTACCTGTAGATAAAAACAAGGGATTATCGTTATTGATCACCTGGTTCAGTTCATACACCGATGGTGCGTCAACAGAAGTACGGTAATTCATGCGCAAAGTTGATTTCGGTGAAAGCTTTGCATGAAAATTCATTTCCGGGAGCAGGTTGGTAAAGTTGCGGTGAATATTAAATTTTTCGGGAAAATCATAGGTGGTACTCAGGTCTGATTGCTGGTAGTTTACTCCTACCGAGAAGTTTTTATCACGGTCTCCAATACGATAATTTACTCCAGCACGGTGAGTGGTATAAGTGTTGTCAAAAACCGTGGAAAGACTATCATCCCTGTCGGAATATTTACCCGTAAAATCATTCATACGGAAAGCCTGTTTGTCGGAAGTATTGAACGATTTTGAAGGGTTATAATTAAACTGCAGCTGGCCTTTCTTCCCTATGGGTTCAACATAAGAAAGATTGGTGGAAAGAGAAAGCCCGTTGTTATACTGGTCGGTAAACTGGCGGGTGGAGTCATTTTCATTGGAGCTGCTGGTAAGGGCATCGAGGTATCGGTCATTGTTGCGTTCGTTATAGCCCGCATTAATGCCAATAGAAAAGTTTCTTCCACGTTTAGCAAAGCGGTGCCTGAAAAGCAGTCCTGTATTGGCATTGAAGCCCGAGCTGGTACGGGTAGTAATATTTTGGGTCTGGCTTTGAACAACGGTTTTAGGGAAATAGTTCACGCCTTCTACAGAACTTAAAGATTGATTTTTCTGCAAACTGAAGGAGGGTGTAATGATCAGGCTGTTGTTGGAATCAATATCGTATTCAATCCGCATATTGGCCCGGTGGTTGGTATTTTCAGTTGTACTTCTGGATACCTGGTTGTAGAACCTGTTCGATTCGGAGCTGGTAAAGATCTGCCTGTCGATTAGGTTTTCAGTTTCACTGTTCCTGTTGTTGAAAAAGTAACTACCCGAGATGGTCAGTTTTTCCGATAGCTTGTCATTATAATTTATACCCAGGGCATTGGTCTTGTTAATTCCCGGAGCCTGCCAGGTCATGAAGTTTCCACCGCCTCTTCCGCCACGACCGCCGCCCTGGGCAGTAACGCCCAGAAGATCTTCCTCTGCAAAATTCTGCTGGTTGATATTATTTGTCATACCCACGATCGAGATCCTGCGGTTCTTGTTAAGAATGGTCATATTGCCCCCAATGGAATAATGATTATCGGTTCCATAGCCAGCATAGACCCGTCCATATTGTCCATTGCGCATATCCGCCTTGGTAACAATATTCAGGGCTTTAACGGTATTGGCATCTTCAACCCCGGAGAATTGCGCCTGGTCGCTCTGCCGGTCATAGACCTGGATTTTATCGATCATTTCGGCGGGTAGGTTTTTTAATGCAGCATTGGCATCGTCGCCGAAAAATTCACGTCCATCAATAGTTACTTTTTTTACATCTTCACCACCTGATTTCACTACTCCATCCTCCACTGTGATTCCAGGCATTTTTCTTACCATATCCTGTGCATCTGCATCCGGGTTAACTTTATAGTTGCTTGCGGAATATTCGAGGGTATCTGCTTTCTGCTTTACGCCAGGGGTTGTGGCTTTAATCACCACTTCTTCCAGCTCGCTTGAAGTATGGTTAAGGATGATGGATCGGAGAAAACTATTCCGGGTAAGCTGGAGAATGGTGTCGAATTTGTTAAATCCTACAGAGCTAACCGATAACCGGTAGATGCCGGCCTGGAGTTCACGGAATTCGAATGATCCCGAGGTGGAGGAAACGGCCGACCTGCTTGTTTTTGCCATAGTATCGGTAAGGGTAATAGTAGCGCTGGCCAGGCCCCGGTTTTCCCCGGCTTCCCTGATCATTCCCCTTAAATTGATCGATTGTGCAGAGCCCTGAAGAATGATAAAAAATCCCAGGATCAAAAGCGTAAATCCTTTCATATAAGTTCAACCTTTGCGACATAAGACGATGAGTTATCCATATTCCTTCTATTGGCCTGGAGAAAATCACAGATGTTAAAAAAAATTAATCCGGGAGCATGCAATCATTCAACACAATGTAGGGGTGGGGTATATTTGTAGATTCTGAATATTTTAAAAACAGGGAGCAAGAGCAAAACCTTTATCTTGCAGCACTTTTTAAATCAGCACTGATATGGAATACGGTAAAATTATTGCGGTAACCGGGTTACCAGGATTGTTTGAATTGATGAGCAGCAAAAGTGATGGGGCAATCGTGAGATCACTTGATGATAAGACCACCAAGTTTGTTTCAAGCCGGGTACATAATTTTTCCCATCTTGAAAGCATTGAAGTTTATACCATTCGCGAGAATGTTAACCTCGCCGACGTGTTCCAGGCAATGGAAAAAAATGGAGAGAAAGCCCCTGATGGAAAGGATGCAAAAGCGTTAAAATCCTATTTTGAAAAAGTTTATCCCGACCTGGATTTTTCAAGGGTATATAACAGTGACCTGAAAAAAATGGTGAAATGGTTCCAGACCCTGAAAGAAAATGAAGTGGATATCAAGGTAAGGACTGCTGAAGAAGTACAACCGACCGATGAGCCGGTAGAAGAAAATGCAGTTGAGGCAGCTGCTTCAGAAGAAAAAGCAGAAGAGCCCAAGGCCAAACGCAGTACAAAGAAGAAGGCTGAAGATGCGCCTGCCGAGCCAGCAACCGAAGAAGCAAAGCCTAAAAAGACTACCAGGAAAAAGAAAACAGAAGAATAAATTACCATTACATAGGGGCCCGGTTTTTTCGTGCGGCAATTTGCCCCGTGGAAAACCGGGCTTTTTTATTGATGAAATAAATTAAAGCATATGATGGCTTCAGAAGTATTGAATAAACCAACCCGGCATTATTTGCCGGAAAACTACCAGGTGACAACATGGGAGAACCTGGAACCTTTTTTTAAGGAGCTATTGGAAAGGCCCATTGAAAGCAGGGGCGACCTGGAAAAATGGCTGCAGGATCTCAGCGAACTGGAAGCAGTGGTGAGTGAGGATGTTTGCTGGAGGCAGATTAAAATGACATGTGATACAGAGAACAAGGCATTGGAAGAAGCTTTCAATTTTTTCTGCATGGAGATCCAGCCCATGATCCAGCCTTATGCCGACAAGATCAATAAAAAGCTGGTGGAATCCCCCTTTACCAATGAGCTGGACAAAGACCGTTATTTCACCTACCTGCGCGGTGTAAAAAAAAGTATTGAACTTTTCAGGGAAGAAAACATTCCGATACAGGCCGAATTAAGCGTGCTTCAGCAACAGTTCGGAGTGATATCCGGCAAAACGACCATTGAGGTAAATGGAAAAGAATATACGCTTCAGCAGGCGGCCAAATTTCTTGAAGATCCGAACAGGAGTTTAAGAGAAGAAGTTTACCGTAAGATCAATGAAAGGAGATTACAGGATAAAGATCAGCTGAATGATCTTTTTTCCACCCTCGTTTCAAAGCGGCAGCAGCTTGCCATGAATGCAGGGTTTGAAAACTATCGTGATTATAAGTTCAAGGAATTGGGGAGGTTCGATTATACCAAGGAAGATTGCTTCCAGTTCCATGAAGCAGTGAAGCAGCATGTACTTCCGCTGGTGAACCAGATCAATGAAAAAAAGAAGAAAAAGCTTGGGCTCGAAACGCTTCGTCCCTGGGATCTTGAAGCGGAACCTGCCGGCGTTCAACCGCTTGTTCCTTTTAAAACGGGAGAAGAATTGCTGGAAAAAACGGTGCAATGTTTTACCAGGCTTCGACCATTTTTTGCCGATTGTTTAAAGACCATGAACCAGATGGGGCGTCTCGACCTTGATTCCAGGAAGGGTAAAGCACCTGGAGGCTATAACTGTCCTCTTGCGGAAACCGGGGCGCCATTTATTTTTATGAATGCTGCAGGGCAAATGCATGATGTTACAACAATGGTTCATGAGGGTGGACATGCCGTGCATAGTTTTCTTGCACATCCACTCGAATTAACGGCGTTCAAGGAGTATCCAATGGAAGTGGCCGAGGTGGCCAGTATGTCAATGGAATTATTCACCATGGATCAATGGGATGTTTTCTTTGATAATGCGGCCGATCTTAAACGGGCCAAGGAGCACCAGCTTGAGCGTGTGATCACTATCTTCCCCTGGATAGCCACGATCGATAAATTCCAGCACTGGATCTATGAACACCCGGTACATACTCTAGAAGAAAGGTCGGAAGCATGGATGAAGATCCTGGAAGAATTTACCTCACCGGTTATTGATTTCAGTGGTCTTGAAGAATATCGCAGGTATTCATGGCAGCGGCAATTGCATTTGTTTGAAGTTCCATTCTATTATATCGAATATGGTATTGCACAGCTCGGTGCTATTGGGATGTGGATGCAGTATAAAAATGACCCTGATGCAGCACTTGATAACTATATGCGGTCATTAAGTCTTGGAGGAACCAAAACGCTGCCGGAGTTATATAAAGCTGCGGGACTGGAGTTTAATTTTTCTCCCGATCATATCCGCACCTTAATGGAATTCGTAAAAAAGGAAATGGACAAGATAGAAAGGATGTAAAAAAATACTCCTTAAGTAGTATAGGGAAATACTTATTGCAGAATTATCTTTGAACAAGAATTTGATGGGAGCGATCCCTCAACATAAAAAAGCTACTAATCAGAGCCTTAACCAAAAGTCCCGTTGTGTCTACATCGGGGCTTTCTTTTTTCCGCAGCTACTGCAAATACCTTTCACTACCATCTGGTAATCTGTAGCATTAAACCCCTGGGGTAATTTAACAAGCGGAACCATTACACCTTCAAGGCAACTAGTGGAATTGCAATTGGTACAAACAAAATGCACGTGGTTATCATGGTGATGTCCTTCTGCACAATCATCTTTACATAATGCATAACGGATGGAATTATCAGCGGTAGGAATGGTATGAA
>JAEWIW010000420.1 GCA_023386855.1 Bacteroidota bacterium
GTCTGCAATAAAGGTGCGGCTGCAACAATGGCATCAGTTGTAGGATTAGGTCCTACTGCATTCCTGAACGCCACAACGCTTTCTGCAGTAAAGGCAGGAATAGTGTTAAACTTAAAGTAAGTATTGAATTGCGGTAATCCACCGATCAGCCTTGAACCGGGCGTTTGCAAATTGATATACTGGTCCTGCGCGGAAGGGAAACGGTAAGCAGTCTGGTAAGATAAACGGACATTATTGTCCTTTTTTACCTGCACCACGGCAGTCAGCCTTGGGGTGAACCTTCCATCAAAATTTTCATTCTTATCATACCGGATAGAACCGGTAAGCTTTAGCACATCATCGAAAAATTTCCGCTGTGCCTGCAGGTATGCACCATATTCAGTAATGGAAATGGTTCCCGTGGTATCCACGAAAATGGTACCCTGGCTGTTCAGGATATAGTCACGGAAAGATGCACCAACGATCAGTTCTGCTATTTTGTTCTCCGGGAGTTTATACTGTCCTTCGAAATGGTATAGGTCTGTTTTATCGGCAAACTTGGCACCACCCTTTCCTATAGGTTTGCTGATGGCATCGGTGAATGCACGCTGGAATTCCGGGGTGCCGGGCATATACCTTCCTGCATCGGCCTGTTGCCTTGCAAAGGCATGAGCAGCCGCCGGTGGAGCTCCCTGTAAAACGGCACCTGAATAATTGCCGGTGTATTCGCCAAGCCATTGTGCATCGGGCTTCCATGCCCTGTTCACCAATATGGATGCAATAGTAGAAGCATAGGAATCACCAGAATTTTCCTGTGTTGTATACCCTCTTACAAACCAGTTGGAGCCTTTTAACTCGAGCTTGTATTGAGCCATTTTAAGATCCTTGAGGGAATACCTGTCGGCACCGGTATATACTGTTGTACCAGTACCCCAGTAACCGGATAATGACAGTTCAACATCGGGCCTGATCTTATAGTACAATCCACCACCCAGTTTGAAATTATAGGTATTATAATCTACCAGGTCTTTTTCATCATAACCTGTTCTACTCACCGATTGATTACCAAATACATTATTCTGCAGACCCAGGTAAAAGGGTGCAGTCTGCGGGTTGGTTGATAAGAAATTGATCATTGCTGCCTGGATCATTTCAGGCGTAGGAACACAACCACATGCAGCTGCTACCTGCTGGATCACCCCTGGCAGTGCCAGGTCCCTGGCCTGCGCAACAATAGCTTGGGAAAGTGAGGTCATGCTTGCACTTACTTCATCTCCAAAAACATTCACACCGTCATAGTTGGGATCGGTATTACGATCACCGGGCTTGATAGAACTGAATACGTTATTCCTTGCCAGGTTGGTTTTATCATTTGCCTGCCAGTCCTGGGCCTGTACAAATTGTGATGTTATTTTGAACGCAAACTTTTCCGAAATTTTCTTTCCCCATCGTACAGAGAAATCATAGTAGGGAGAAGGTTTTCTCTGCCTGCTATCAACATGCATCACCCCCTGCCTTACCTGGAAACTCAGTCCCTGGTATTTGAAGGGGTTTTTACTGTTGATAAGCAATGTACCATTCATTCCTCCTGAACCATACAATGCAGAAGATGCACCGGATAGCAATTCCATGCTTTCAACATCCAGTTCTGTAAGACCAATAATGCTTCCTACAGCAAAGTTCAGTCCCGGTGCCTGGTTATCCATTCCATCCACGAGCTGGTTGAACCGAAGGTTACCACTACCGTTAAAGCCTCGTGTGGATGGAGTTTTAAAAGTAAGGCTTGAAGTAGTAAGATCTACTCCCTTCAGGTTAGCTACTGCATCGTAATAACTTGCCGCAGGAGTATTGCGGATCGCAGTAGTATTCATTCTTTCAATGGTAACTGGCGACTCCAGGATTCTTTCAGGAGTACGCGATGCGGCAATAACAATCTCCTCTCCCATGGCATAACTCCTTTCCAGTTCTACCATTATCTCTCCGGAAGATGAACTCACCTGTAGTTCTTTTGAATCATAGCCAATACCGGTGAATACAAGAACCAGGGGAAGAGGCTGGTTAACCTGGAGTGTAAATAATCCTTTGTCGTTGGTAAAAGTTCCTTCTGTTGAGCCTTTAACGGTCACTGAAATCGCGGGCAATGCTTCTTTGGAATCGCTGCTTCTAACACTTCCATTAAGCGTGATGGTTTGAGCAAAAGCGGCAATCGAAAGCATCGTTAGCAGGGACGAAACCGCCAGGAGGCGGATGCCTTTTCTCATAATTTGATGTTTTTGTTATGGTTGCACGGGCAAAATACATTTTTGTCCATTATCCGGGAAAATATTATTTATAAACTCCTTGTATCTTCGGCACATGAAACAGTTTCAATTTCCAGGGCAGACAAAATTTTATAAAGGAAAGGTTCGTGATGTTTATACCATCAATGATAAGTGGCTGGTCATGATCGCTTCCAACCGTATTTCGGCTTTTGATGTGATCCTTCCTGAACCCATCCCATATAAAGGACAGGTATTGAATCAAATCGCTGCCTACATGCTGGATTCAACCAAAGATATTTGTCGCAACTGGCTTGAAATGGTTCCTGCACCCAATGTTTCCATTGGAAGAAAATGTGAGCCTTTTAAAATTGAAATGGTTGTTCGCGGAAATCTTACAGGCCATGCCTGGCGAACTTATTCATCCGGCAGCAGAACGCTTTGCGGTGTTACTATGCCGGAGAACATGAAGGAAAACGATTATTTTCCCTCTCCTATCATCACACCTACTACAAAGGCTGCAGAAGGCCATGATGAAGATATTTCCAAAGAAGAAATCATCGCACAAGGGCTGGCCACGGCTGAGGAATGGAAAGCGCTGGAAAATTATACCCTCCGATTATTTTCTAAAGGAAAAGAGATCGCGGCTAATAGAGGTCTTATACTGGTTGACACCAAGTATGAGTTTGGAAAGCTTGATGGTGAAATCATCCTGATGGATGAAATCCATACACCCGATTCTTCAAGATATTTTTATGCCGACGGATTTGAAAAACGCCTTGCCGCCAATCAAAAACAGAAACAGCTTAGTAAAGAGTTTGTGCGGGAATGGCTGATTGAAAATAATTTCATGGGCAAGGAAGGACAACAGGTTCCTGCAATGAACGCTGAATGGATAAATACCATCAGCAAGCGATATATTGAACTATACGAGCAGGTGATTGGACAACCTTTTCATCCTGAAGACCTTGGTGAAGAAGAAACTTATAATCGCATCAGCGCAGCACTGGAAAAGCTTTCATAGTTCTATTGGTCACATAAATAAAGGATGTTTTTATCCTTTATTAAGGGAAGAGGATTATGCCTTCTTAAGTTTACTTTGATGTAAACTTTTTTATTAAGGCTTTGCATTTATCCTTCGCTTCGGGTCTGCTTCTTTCAGCCTATTTTGGGTGTAAGCTTTCTTGATTTATTGAAAATTTTCTGACCGTTCTGCTTTCCTTTCCGGATCAGTTTCTGGTCCTCTTCGGGTAAGCTAAGAACATGCCTGCACTCTTCAGAACAGCATCCATTATATTGCTGTGAACATTCATCGCACTGAATGAAAAGCAGGTGGCAACCTTCATTCTTACAATTGGTATGCGTATCGGCAGGCTTGCCGCATTGGTGACATCTTGCAATGATCTCTCCACTGATACGCTCTCCCAGCCTGTCGTCAAACACAAAATTCTTTCCTTTAAACTTATTAGGAAGTCCTTTTTCCTTAACCACGTTGGCATAATGAATGATTCCACCTTCAAGGTGAAATACGTTCTTAAAGCCTTTATGAAGGAAGTATGCACTGGCTTTTTCACAACGGATACCACCGGTACAATACATAATAATATTGCGGTCGCTGTTCTCTTTAAGCATATCCACGGCCATGGGTAATTGCTCACGGAAAGTATCGCTGGGAACTTCAATAGCTTTTTCAAAATGTCCCACTTCATATTCGTAATGATTACGCATATCCACTACGATGGTATTAGGATCTTCAGTGAGCTGGTTAAATTGTTCCGCATCCACGTAGCGTCCTTTACGTTGCATATCGAAAGCAGGATCTTCAATACCATCAGCTACGATCTTATCCCTCACCTTGATCTTCAATACCCAGAAAGATTTTCCATCATCTTCTACGGCAACATTCAATCTTAGTCCATGTAATGCAGGAATGGTGTATAGGTATTGACGCAGGCTTTCAAACCGGCTATCCGGCACACTGATCTGAGCATTAATA
>JAEWIW010000018.1 GCA_023386855.1 Bacteroidota bacterium
CCTCAACAGCAATCTTGATATCACTATAGCCTGTAATTATGATTACAGGAACATCGGGATATTTTTCTTTTATTTTGATGAGCATGGATTTTCCATCCGTACCATCGAGCCTGAAATCGCATAATACAAGTTCAAAGTCGGGAGTTTCCAGTAGTTCATAGGCACGCTTTGAAGTATTGGCTTCTATGACTTCAAAGCCATGTTTCGACAGGAAACGTTTTAATAACAGGCACATGTCCCTGTCGTCATCAATAACTAAAATCTTTTGCATGAATTTCTGTTTATTTCGGTATTCGGTTAAGGCTATATTCTAACGCAAAACAATTATGCCCACAGGGCCCTCATCTGTGCTACCGGGATCTGTAACAATTCACGGTATTTTGCCACTGTTCTTCTTGCAATACTAAATCCTTTCTCCGACAAGATAGTAACCAATTGCTGATCAGTGAAAGGCCTGGTTTTATCTTCCGTCTGGATTACTTCTTCAATAGCAGTCTGTATCACTTTATTACTGATCACCTCGCCCTGCTGGTTAATAATACCTTCTGTGAAAAGATCCTTCAGCAACAAGGTCCCGAATGGTGTGGCTACATACTTGTTACAGGTGATCCTGGATACGGTGGAAATATCCACTCCTACCAGTTCTGCAACGTTTTTCAATATCATTGGTTTGATCAGCTTGATATCCCCTTCACGGAAATAATCGAACTGCAATTTAACGATTGCCTTCACCACTTTAAGCATCGTGCTTTCGCGCTGTTTGATGGCCGACACAAACCATTGTGCTGCATTCAGTTTATTACGCAGGTATTGCTTTGTTGCTTTATCTGTTTGCTGGCTTTCTTCTGTACAACGGATCTTTTCGAGCCACGACTGGTTAATATGTAAGTTAGCGGATCTTTGCCTGTATAATTGCACTTCTAGTTCATCGCCTTCGCTGGTGATGATAAAATCGGGCATGATCTGCTGGTTCACCTGGATAGATCCCGTATTATCAGTTACGGGTTTAAGTTTGAGTGAAGCGATCAATTGTAAAAGGATCTTCAATTCATCTTCGTCGATACCCAGGCTATGCATGATCTTTTCCATATTTCGACTGCCAAGGTCATTGAAATGCTTTTCCAGTAACTGGATGGATTTTTTAACATCGGGTCGCTTTGTATTCATTCTTTTTAATTGCAGCAGAAGGCATTCCCTGATCGACCTTGCACCAATACCTGGCGGATCCAATTCCTGTATTTTGAACAATATTTTTTCAAGTTCCTCTTCTTCCATCCACACATTAAATTTAAAAGAAAGGTCTTCGGCAATAGAAGAAAATTCCTGCTCAAGCAGGCCATTCTCATTAAGACTGTCAATAAGGTAATTCGCTATTTTGTTTTCCTTATCACTGCATTGGAGAAAGAGAAATTGTTGCTTCAGCGTTTCCCTGAAATCACCATATTCCGGGAGCGGTCGCTCCGGTATTTTTTCATTGTTAAAGTAATTCTCGTATTCAGTTTTATAATCCGGGATATCATCATACCCATATTCATCCCAGTCTTTATAGTCATCAACATTCTCCTTATTATACTTATCTATGTCAAGGTCTTCCTCGGAAGGAGTCTCATCAAGCAGGGGATTTTCTTCCAGCTCCTGTTGGATCCTATGTTCCAGTTCGATGGTATTCAGGTGGAACAGGTTCAACAACTGGATCTGCTGAGGCAAAATCTTTAATTGTTGTTTTTGTGACAGGTTTTGGTGTAGCATGTGAGAGATTTTGGGAATACTGTTGCAAGCTCTGCTCCAAAAATTTGTTTAGGTTTGCTTATTGATGTTTCTACCCTTTGAAAACAAGCGATTACTGCCTAAATAGTTGTTTTATTTAATTCCCGGATCTGGAACAACAGCCATTCGAAAACCGGGTGGTGTAGAAAAAATTACCCAAAAATCACTGAATGAAACCAAAATACGGATGGATATATCTCTGCTTTGTTCTGTCCCTGGTCATATTGGTGGCTACATCAGTGTCGTTTTACCGCCAGTTTCATCTTCTTGAAGTTCATTCCAGCCAGCTTCTTCATAACCAGCTTGTATATACGCAGTTAAGAGATCTCAAGCAGATTGTATGGAAAGCTGAATCAAATGCCCGAGGTTTTATGGTTACCGGCGATTCCATGTACCTGAAAGGGATGGCCAATGTAAGGGAGGATATCAGCGAAATAGTGGATTCCCTAAAAAGTCTTTTTGGAAAGGAAACTATACAGAGCAACCGGTTAATCCTGCTGAATGCAAGCCTTACCGGCAGGATCAATGTTCTTACACGCAATATTCAAAAGGTTGCCATCGGCGATACTATGGGATTGTCAGAATCATTAATGCATGGTCAGCAGTTAATGCATCTTTTCCAGGAGGAGTCGGACCAGATTGAAAAAGATGAAGTGGCCGAGCGATTGAGAACCGGAAGAGAACTTCATTTTTTTACCCGTATCACACCCATATCCTTCAACATTATCCTGGTTTTTTCAGGGATACTAACGCTGGTTTCCTTCCTGTTCATCCTGAAGGAAATGCGTACCAGGATCAGGTACCAGGATGAACTTGAACGTAAGCTCAAGGAGTTGAATAGTTCAACATCAGAGTTGGAACGGTTTACCTATGTTGCCTCCCACGATCTGCAGGAACCTTTAAGAAAGATCAGGACTTTCAGCGACAGGCTGATGAGCAAGCACCGGGATTCCATGAATGAAGAAGCATCACGTATTATTGAGCGTATTGATGCTTCCTCTCACCGGATGCAGGACCTTATCCAGGATATGGTCAATTTCACCAACCTGGTGAACAGGGAAGAGACTGCGATGGTTTGCGACCTGAACCTGATTCTTGAAAAAACCTTGCAGCAGATGAGCCAGCAGGTCATGGAAAAAGAGGCAATGATCAAATACGATAAACTTCCCATCATCAACGGGTTCAGGGAACAACTGGGGTTACTGTTCAGGTCCTTGCTTGAAAACGCTTTGAAATTTGCTGATGCAGACCGGCAATGTGAGATTACCATTCATTATCACCAGGTGGAAGGATATAATATTCCTTTATTTAACCTTCCATCCAAAAGGCTTTACCACCAGATTGCCATTAAAGACAATGGTATTGGATTCGATAATGAATTTGCATCAAAGATATTTCTCATTTTCCAGCGGTTGCACTCACAGGAATCACCCTACCATGGAAAAGGGATAGGTCTCGCCATTGCACAAAGGGTTGTGGCTAATCATAACGGTGTTATCCTGGCGAGAGGAAAGACTGGAGAAGGCGCAACTTTCTCCATATATTTCCCCATAGTTTAGTTAACCTCCCACAACTTCACCGCCATTTACATGGATGACCTGCCCGGTAATATAAGAGGCATCATCACTTGCAAGAAATACATATGCGGGGGCCACTTCAGAAGGTTTGCCTGCACGCTTCATCGGTGTGTTTTTTCCAAAGTTTTTTAGATGATCTTCCGTAAAGGTTGCAATCACCAATGGAGTCCAGATGGGACCGGGGGCAACAGCATTAACACGGATACCTTTGGTGGCTAGATTTTTAGCCAGCGACCTGGTAAAGGAAAGTATAGCTCCTTTAGTGGCAGAATAATCCATAAGGTGTTGAGATCCCCGGTATGCAACCACAGAAACCGTATTAATGATGCATGAGTTTTCCTTCATTACTTTCAATGCTTCCCTTGAAAAATAAAAGAATGAATACATATTTACTTCGAAAGTTCTTTTAAACTGTTCAGTGCTTATCTCACGAAGGTCATTATCTTCCTCATGCGTGCCCGCATTGTTGACGAGGATGGTCAGTTTACCCAACTCACTTACCGTTTGCTGTACCACCGACTGGCAGAAATTTTCATCTGATATGTCTCCTTTAAACAACCGGCACTTTCTGCCTTCTTTTTCAACCATAGACTTTGTTTCTTCTGCGTCCTTGTCACTTTCAAGGTAAACTATGGCTATATCCGCTCCCTCCTTAGCATACAGAATGGCCACAGACCTTCCAATTCCGCTATCGCCACCTGTAATGATAGCAACCTGCCTCTCGAGTTTATGGGAAGATGTATAACCAGGTTTCACCGCTTCCAGCATTTCCTTTGGAACAACCTGTTCTTTTGAAGATGGTATTTGGTCAGTATTCATAATGTTTTATCCGCAATGCTGAAAAATTTGTACCGATAATTACACGAATAATCCATGTTACTCACCAATCCGGTGCATATTGAACTGTGCAAAACCTTTTCCTTCATTTGATCCTGTACATTTAGAATTATGGCATAGTATTTTAACCTTGTTTTGCAGATCAATTGTGATCCGTACCCCCGGAAAATCCTTTTAGGAACTGTAGAATGAGATAACCTTATTTGTTCACTAAAACGAAAAACTATGTTACGTTGGACAATTGTATTTTTAGTAGTAGCGCTGATAGCAGCATTATTAGGATTTACCGGAATCGCAGCCGGGGCTGCATCTATCGCAAAAATTTTATTTTACATTTTTATTGTGCTGTTCCTTATTTCGCTCATCGCGGGAGGGTTCAGACGTTCATAATGCAGTAGAAGTTGGGTAGTTTAGAGGGGTAATGAAGAGGCTGTCTCAATAAGTTGAGTCAGCCTCTTTGTTTTTTATACCATAGTGTATTTGAAAGAGCTTCCCCTTGAGTAAAAAAAACGGGATCCATGATGAATCCCGTTTAAACAATTCCTTCCTTAAGTATTTATTTTCCTGCCTGCTGTTCAGCTTCCTTAACCATTTTCTCGTTTGCATAAATGGCAAATTCCACACGCCTGTTCTTAGCCATATTAGCATCCGAATCGTTTGGATATTTCGGTTGATTTTCCCCGTAATAAGCCGTTTTAATTCGGCTGTCCGAAACATTTTTCTGTCTTAAAAATGAAGCTACAGATTGAGCCCTGCGCTTCGACAGGTCCATGTTATAATCTTCTGAACCTTTAGAATCTGTATGTCCTTCTACCAAAACATATGTATCCGGGTATTTGTTCAGGATATCAGTAAGGTCTGATAGCTTTTTACTGGCATCAGCAGTAATTGCAGACTTGTCGTAACCAAACAACACTCCTTCTTCAAATGTTACATTGATTCCTTCGCCAACTCTTTTCACTTCTGCTCCCGGGATCTGGGAAATTTCTTCCGCCTGTTTGTCCATTTTCTTGCCGATAATTCCACCGGCAACACCACCTACAGCGGCACCGATAATGGCTCCAAGGGCAGTGTTCCCTGCGGCTTTTCCTACCCCTGCACCAACTGCTCCACCGGCACCTGCGCCGATCAGCACTCCTTTTTGTGATTTGCTAAGGCTCTTACACCCACTTGCTGCGATCAGCAATGAAAGGCAAAGCATTAATACATTCGATCCTCTTTTCATAGTTTACTTTTTAAATGATTAAAATCTTTTTGATCAATCCATGAATCCTTCCTTACCTTCTTCATCAAGCCTGTCTGTTGTGTTCAAAGCCTGGTCCTGCTCCTGTTCATTCAGGAAAGTTTCGGGCTCAGTTTCCTGGACAGTTGGTTCTTTCTTAGCGGGAATCCTGTTCTCCTCAGGCTCTTTGCTAAGTCCTTCCTTGAGTTTCTTTTTCTTTTTTGGAGGAGGAGTTAATGAATTAAACATGGTTTCAGTTTGCTACACTAAATGAAAAAACAATACCAGTCTGTTATGTTTGCTTACCTATATTTGTAGCCTAACGTAGAAAAAATGCAAAAGCTATTCATTTTGATAGCCGAAGATGATGCAGACGATCGATTCCTGTTACAGACTGTCTTTGACGAAAAGGGCTATCCTGATAAATTAGAGTTTGTAGAAAATGGAGTGGAATTGTTGGAGCGGTTAACCCATATCCTTGATAAGAACAACCC
>JAEWIW010000028.1 GCA_023386855.1 Bacteroidota bacterium
TCATCTCCTTTATACCTGATTCAGTTTTCGGACCCTCAGTTTCCCAGTCAAGCGTATCAAGTTTGGAAGCATGCGACAATACCTGACCTTTGGGAAAATCAAATTTGGTATCTGCTGCTGCGGGCAAAGCTGCATTAGACCATGACATCCATGGGTAAGCATTTTTTCCGGGGTTATGGAACTTTACTCTTTCTGTAAGAAATTCATCATTCACACCCAATGAATATTCTACCGACCATTGCATACCAAACCTGAGTTCCCTTTCTCCACAGGTAACATAATGCCTGCCAGGGGTAGTTTGAATGGAATAATGTACCGATTCATTCTGGCTTGGAGAATGTGATATGGGAAAGCTTACTTCAATACCACCGGCAACAAAATAAAAGCGTGGAAGTATCCTGGTATATTTAATAATACCGGGCACATACAGGCTTTCCTTCCCTGATAGCTTATGTACCAGCGAATACACTTTGCCACCAAGGTCGGGGCAAATGGTAACCTTAATATGATCATTCTCCATCACCACGAAACGGTATTTCTTCAATATGGGCCGGTGAGAGGTTTCGGAAAAACTGGCATAGGGATATACTCCGTTAGGATCCATTGCCGTGGGAACCGGACCGGAAGGCACCAGTACATGCGTTAAAATAAACTGTTCATTTTCTGAAGTGGAAAGCTTTTCCTGTGCCGATACTAACAGTGAGGCACAAACGAAGAAAGCCATTATTGATACTCTGTTAAACATTGAATAATAACTCATGAAGAAAAATTACACTTATAAAAAGAACAGGACGCTGGTCAAGCGTCCTGGTTCAACTTAAAAACCTTTTTTACCTAACTGGTCACTTAACCGGTCCACCAGTTCCTTACCGGTATCAACATCTTTAATTATCTTATTGGTATCAAAATCTTTTTCTTTCGTGAATTTTGCCAGGTGCTGCTCAAGCTGTTGCCATAATGCTTTTATTTCTTTATTATTTGAAGCCATAGCTTTTTCTTTTAATATCCTTAGCTTCTCAAAGTCAATGATTCCTTCCCTGAGTTTTTCATAACGGATACCACTATGTCCACCGGGATAAACCAGGAAGCAATCTCCTGCAGGCCATAGCGTATGCCTTGCATCGCGGTTAGGATCTGCAGGCCAGGCATCATAAGCCCAACGAAGAAATCCATCATAACCCATTGCAGCAGTGTACCAACTGATCCATCTTCCTTCAACAGGAGGTGAAAAAACAAAATTATTCGGCACCGGCGGGTTGCAGCATACATAGTAAGTGGTTGTCATTCCCTTGGAAGCACGATCCCTGATAATTTCCTGGGTTGATTCTTCTCCATAGAGATAACAATAATCGTCAAGCAATTGGTCAAGTTCCTTATGCCAGTTGCCTGCATAAGTGATCTTCCAGTCTTTCGAATGTGCTTTAATGACTTTAATGGCAGCAAGGGTTTGCTTCATTTCATTTTCATTAATGCCCAAGTATGTTTTATCAAGCCATTTCTTTTTTTGCAGGTGCAATTTCAGGTCGGTAAGAAAAACATTCCAGACAATTTTAAAGGAATCAGCTTCAGGGGTCCATGAAGGATATTCATATTCGCCCGATTTTTCATTAAGGATCCTGAAACGGTTACCCCAGGGAATAGGAGTATAAATCGTAATAGCATCGGTTACCCCTGCATCCATGGCCAGTTGCACGTAATCATCAAAGATGGAATAATCAAACCTGAATTTACCATCCTTACCTTTTATCCATTCGATCATGGTCTCCTCGATCATATAGGAGTTATCGGCCCATGGTGAATGCACTGCATAGGTAGTGATAAATTTACCACCTGCGTCTGCATACATTTTCAGGTGCTGCTTCAATAAAGATTTGTGCTGTTCCGACCATGGTTCAAGGTTATTATACCTTGCCAATACCCAAGGATTCTGCCAAAGGTCAAGCCGGTGTTTCCAGTCTTTCGGTTGTGGAAGCACCTGGTCCTGCACCCGAACTTTAAGTTGGAGAGTGGAACTTCCTTTCGAGGACAACACTTCAATATTACCTGTATAAGTTCCTGCATCGATGTTGGAAGGAACATTCACACTAAGCCATACCGGCCTGGTGGTTTTACCGGGAACCTGGAAACGTTCGAAAGGTTCAAACCTGTCGGGCATCAGGTAGAGATCCTTGTAAGGACTTTCACCACAGGTTACATTCTTTGCTCCATAAGGGTAATTGGAAACAACGTAACGTACCATATCGACAGTGATATTATCCTTTGAGATCTTTTTACCGTTTGTTCCCTTAAGATCACTCAAGACAAATCTAACCTGGTCGATTGTATCTTTTGAATACACCAGCACCTGTGCGTTCAGTCGCTCGCCTTTCCATGCTGTTTGTTCCAGTGATTTATTTCCATTAACTCCAGGCACTTCACTCCTGAAATAAAGTTGATCGGTGGTACCGAAGGAAACATTCAAACCGTTTGATAGTGTATTCCATTTTTGCACATCCACCGTGGTGTCGAAAGTATATTCTTCCTGGTAATGCATTACTGGAGCCGGAACTGTTCCTGGCCTTAACTGGCCAGGAAGAGGTTGTGCTGTACAAAGGTTTGCAGCAAGAATAAAAGCTGTAGAAAATATTGTAATTCGTTTCATTGATTTCATTTTTTTGTTCTACCACCCCGGGTTTTGTTCGAGGTTTCCTTTTGACAACTGGATCTGTTGTAAAGGAAGGGGATTAAGATAATGTTTGTCCTGGAATTTACGTGCGGCAGAAGGCTCTGCAATGATAAACCCATTGGCATCTACCTGTATATCAACACCCACTTGCAGGTCTGGGTAACGGGCCTGGTATTCAGATCCAACAAATTTAACTCCTTTTAAAGCCTGGGGCATCAGGTTTTCTGCCACTTTCCAGCGACGGAGGTCATCCCTGCGAAATCCCTCAAAAGCAAGCTCAACCGTTCTTTCCCGGCGGATTTCCTGTAGCATGTTCAATCCATTTGCAGTTACAAATGCGTTGGTCAATGCTGGCA
>JAEWIW010000093.1 GCA_023386855.1 Bacteroidota bacterium
TATCGGCAGTGTGATCATGCAGCTTGTTGGATTTGCAATGGTTTTAATGATCCCCGATAGTCCATTGCCCCTGCAACTCACTTTCCTGGCTGTTGGAATCTGGTGGGCAGGATTTGCTCAAATTACATTTAACAGGTTGCCACAGGCATTGAAATCGGAAAGGGAAAGCAGGAAAAATGTTTTCGTCAATGGATTTCATGAACTGTCTATCGTATGGAAACAGATGATCCATATGCCCGTGATGAAAAAATTTCTTCTGGCATTTTTCAGTTACAGCATGGGCGTTCAAACCGTGATGCTGGTGGCCATCGATTTTGGATTGAAGATACTGCAGCTTGAAGACAGCAAGTTGATCATTGTTGCAGTGTTGATACAGCTTGTAGCCATCCCTGGCGCCATTGGCATGTCAAGGTTATCGGAACGCATAGGCAATATAAAAGTGTTGATACTCACGGTCCTGTTATGGATACTGCTCTGCATATTTGGATACTTCATGCAAACAGAAGTTCATTTTTATATCATTGCAGCACTGGTTGGGCTGGTAATGGGAGGAATTCAATCGATGAGTCGTTCCACCTATTCCAAGCTGATGCCTGAAACAAAGGATACGGCATCCTTCTTCAGCTTTTTTGATGTCACCGAAAAGATGGCCATCGTGATCGGGTTATTCGCATTCGGTATCATTGAAGGAATTACCGGAAATATGCGATATTCGATACTGGCACTGATCGTGTTCTTTGCGCTGGGATTATTATTCCTGTTGCTAACGCACAAAGAACATAACAAACATCTTGATGCCATCAAACAGCGAACATGAATTTATATCCTATCCATACCGGCAATTTTAAACTTGATGGCGGCGCCATGTTTGGTGTAGTTCCAAAACTAATCTGGAACAAATTGGTTCCTGCAGATGAAAACAATCTTTGTACCTGGGCCATGCGCTGCCTGCTTATTGAAGACGGCGGAAGGCTGATACTTATCGACAATGGATTTGGTAATAAGCAGGATGCGAAATTCAGGGGACATTATCATCTTCATGGAGAAGATTCCCTTGAAAGTTCATTAAAGAAGTTCGGATTCCATAGGGATGACATCACTGATGTATTCCTCACCCATCTTCATTTTGATCACTGCGGTGGTAGTATTGAACGCGAGGGCGACAAACTGGTTCCCGCTTTTAAAAATGCAAAGTACTGGAGCAATGAAGCGCATTGGAAGTGGGCAACCGAGCCTAATGAAAGGGAAAAGGCTTCCTTCCTTAAAGAAAATATTCTTCCAATAAAAGAAAGCGGGCAGCTTGAATTCTTACAGGCAACTGAATTCGCAGAAGGGATTTCTGTGAAATATGTTTTTGGTCATACTGATGCCATGATGCTGCCAGTAATTAAGTACAGGGATAAAACCATTGTATATATGGCCGACCTTTTACCATCAGTGGCACATATACCCCTGCCTTATGTTATGGCTTATGATATGTTCCCGCTGCAAACCCTGAATGAAAAGAAAGCTTTCCTTGAAGAAGCTGTAGACCATCAATACATTTTATTCTTCGAGCATGATGCAGTGCATGAATGCTGCACACTAAAAAGAACCGAAAAAGGAATCAGGCAGGATAGGGTATTCAGGTTTGACGAGATATGATGTTTGGATCTACTCGTTAATGCAGGCTCTTAAACCTCCTTGAAAACTATCTCAAGCTTATCAGGCTGCTTAGTGGGTATCTCAAATTCGAATAGCCCATCATATCCACCTTGATGCTGCCCACGCTGATGGGGCTTTCAATCCTTAATGGTGCATGGTTGGCATCATCTGAAACCCAAACGGTCATTTTCTCACCACCTTCAAATATGGTTCCCTTGATCAGTAAAGGCTTGAACTTAATGGTCCTGAATTTACCATATTTTGTTTTAATCACTTCCTTGCCAAGATAACGCACATACATATTGAAAATCTCTTTGTCCAGGAATAAAGTGAAAGGGATTTTATCATTCACCTTGTACTTATTGAAATCAATATTGCGTGAATAGTAAATGGCACTCAGCACATCCTGTACACAAGTGGGTACACGGTATATACCCTCATTGGTTATTGCAGTGTTGGTCACTTTATTAAAAGTGACATTCTCATATTTTTTATAACCTCCTTCATACACATTTCGAATGAATTTCAGCGGCTGCAGGGTTGCCGTATCAATGAAGGATTCATATTTATCACGAACCTTGAAGAAGTTATCATAAAAAGAATAGGTTTGCCCATCACCAATGATATGATAAACGGTTTTACCGTTCATTTTTTCCAGGCGCGAAGAAAATACAGCCTCACCGGCAGCGGCATACAGCCCCGCAACAGTGTAATAAACGGTATACTGCAACCTTTCGGTGGGCGAAAAAGCCTTATTGGTAATACCACAGAACTCATCCCCTGCACGAAGGGGAAAGCTAAGTACCAGGAGTGATAAAATAAATATATGCTGAACTATTCTCATTGCCGTTGTATTTGAATCATGATGCTAGCCTTCCTTTTCTTCCCGGAATAGCCGGACGCTTAAAATTAGCAAACTACCAATTAATGCAGGAATAACAAGGTTTATTATCCAGATGGCAAAGGATGCAGCCAGGATGCCCACTGTATTCGAACTATAAATGGTAACAAGCTCCATACTGGTTTTCCAGCGAATGCCCAGGTCGGTAAATACCGCGATCGATGGAATTATCGCCAGCGTAAGAAAAACCACGCTCACCGAAAAAAAACATTCCCACCATCCAAGATCCACACCAAATGCTTTGAACAATAAATAATATTGAACAAGAAAAACCAGGTAACGACCTGCGCTTAAAGACAAAATCCTTAACAATACAGTTGCTTCAAAATTCTTCAGCACTTCAATATATTTCCGGATATTCTTCATGAAGGAGAACCTGCCGAGCCATCCAACAATCATGGATAACCGAAAATAAACAAGCAACAGGGTTATAGCTACAACTGCTATGGAAATCCAGAGCACATTGAACCAAATAAAATGAAACCCTTCATTGACGGCCGTTTCTCTTAAATAAAGCATACCGCATAGTCCTGCAATAAAAGTGATGACCAGTTGGGCGATACTGCAAACAAAGGTCAGCGGCATCGATGCAAGCCTTTTTTCCTCTTCAACATATATGATTCTTCCCACGTATTCCCCTACCCTGTTGGGAGTGAACAAGGCCATGGTATTACCAGTGAAAACACCTTTAAGCGCCCGGCCTAATCCCAGTTGCTGTACACCTTTCAAAGAAATCTGCCATTTTCTTGCTTCAATTCCCCAGTTAAAAAACATGAGCATGAATACACCAAGCAACATGAGTAGCGATTCACCGGAAAAAGCTTCAAAGAGCTGGTGAACCGATTGCTTCCAATCGGGTTGCCGATGAACCTGCCGGTAGATAGAATAAAGTACAAGGCAAAAGACCAGTGGGCCAACTACATAGTTGAGGATTAATTTGATATTTTTGCGGGGTCTGAACAAAATATTGCGCAAAATAATTAATCATCTCCTCCTTGCAAAAGCCCACCAGGATTATATTAGGAATTGACCCCGGAACCATACTGATGGGATATGGGCTCGTAGAAATAAAGAATGGCCAGGTGACCATGATCGAGATGAATGTATTGCGCCTGAATCCAAAGCTCGACAATTACAAACGTCTTCAACTGATCCATGATAAGGTTAGTACGCTGATCAGTCATTACCAACCCGATACCTTTGCCATTGAAGCGCCCTATTTTGGCAAGAACGTTCAGAGTATGCTTAAGCTTGGAAGAGCACAGGGTGTAGCTATTGCCGCAGCCATGCAAGCTGGTATCGATGTTACTGAATATTCACCCAGGAAGATCAAACAGTCGATCACCGGTAATGGGAATGCGGGAAAGGAGCAGGTTTGGAAAATGTTGCAACAGATCCTAAGGCTTCGCGCGGAAGAATTCAATTCACTTGATGCTTCTGATGCACTTGCCGTGGCGGTTTGCCATCATTTCCAGGATAACCCTGCATTAAAATCGGCAGAAAAAAAATTAAGTGGCTGGGAAGCCTTTATCAGCCAGCATCCCAACAGGGTCAGGGTCAGTCAGAAATAAACAATCAGGCAGCCTGGAAATTAGGCCAGGGTCCGTCAGAAATAAACAATTAGCCAGCCTGGAAATTAGGCCAGGAATAAAATAGCCGGGCTCAAAGAACCCGGCCCATATTCTTCTTTTAATATTTACTGTTTTTCCATCGCGTTGATAATGTTCCGCTGGATGTCCTGGAAATCTTCTTTTGATAACTGGAGCTTCCTGCGGGTAAAATTCAGGTCATCGGCTCCATTGATGGGTACCAGGTGCATATGCGCATGCGGCACTTCAAGTCCCATAACACTGATTCCTACCCTATCGCAGGGGAATATGCTTTCCATGGCTTTGGCAATCGGTTTGGCAAACAGTAACATTTCACCCAGCAAATCATCAGGCAGGTCAAAAAACTTATCGATCTCCACTTTCGGTATCACCAGCACATGACCTTCGACCATGGGATTGATATCGAGAAAGGCAAAGAACCTGTCGTTCTCAGCAATTTTATAAGAGGGGATATCGCCTTTGATGATGCGTGAGAAAATCGTCATACCGTAATATTTTCGATCTTGAATTTAACGATTCCGGCCGGCACTGTCACCTCTGCCACTTCGCCAATCACTTTACCGATCAGCCCCTGGCCAATGGGAGAAGTGATGGAAATTTTATTTTGTTTCAGGTCCGCTTCCTTTTCAGAAACGATCTGGTAGGTAAGCTGTTTACGTGTTTTCAGGTTCGTCAGCGTAACCTTTGTAAGAATGGAAACCTTGCTGGTATCCACGTTATCAGCCTCCAGGATACGCGCGCTTGCCAGGTCACTTTCGAGCTTCTTGATCTTGGCCTCCAGGATACCCTGGTTTTCCTTGGCAGCATCGTATTCTGCATTTTCCTTAAGATCACCCTTTTCCCGGGCTTCCGCGATCGCCCGTGCAGCTGCGGGCCGGTCAACAGTTCTCATCCGTAGCAATTCTTCCTTCATTTGCTCAAGTGTCTCTTTGGAAACATACAGTACACCATTCATATTAAACCTCCTGTTTATTTTGAGTAAACACAAAAAAAAGAACAACGCCTCAGTATTCGCTGAAGCGTTGCATTATTTGATAACGGCAAATTTAATAGTTTTCCCGGAAAGTCAAAATACCTGGCTCGATTCCTTTTCTATAGGCTCTAAACAAGCTTTCAGCCCAGGTTTTGATTCAATGCAGTTAATCGCATTTCCAGTTTAATACCTTCCTTATTGCATTACCCATGTTATTGCAGTCCAAGTTTTTCCAGTACCACGGTAGCCATCTTTAAAAATGCCTCGTGGCTGTACCCCGCAATATGGGGGGTGATGATCACATTATTCCGCTGCAAAAGGTTATCCAGCTGCTGTTTTTCAGGCGCTGTATAGGTCTCCAGTTTTTCATTCTCCAGTACATCGAGCCCGGCTGCTGTGATCTTGCCCTGGTCAAGGGCCTCGATCAGGGCGGCGGTATCATGGACCTTGCCCCTGGAGGTATTCAAGAAAACGGGAAGCCTTTTGAGCGAATCGAAGAAGGCGCTGTTAGCCATATGCAGGGTTTCATCCGTAAGCGGAACATGCATGCTTATGACATCGGAATATCGGCAAACCTGCTCCAGGCTTGCTTCCTTGACCATGCCTGCACCAAAGCCAAAGCGGTATTTATCATAGGCCAGCACGGTAACCCCAAAGGGAGCCAGCAAACGGGAAAAAGCTTCACCCGTATTACCAAACCCGATGATGCCCACCGTTTTGCCCGATAACTCGGTACCCCGGTTAAGATCCCTGATCCATTTCCCTTCCTTAACCTCCAATGCACTGGAACTGATTTTGTTCAGCAGGTTGAGCAATAATCCAAGCTCATGTTCTGCCACGGCATTCCGGTTGCCTTCAGGACTGCTTACACATTTTATTCCCCTTGATTCGGCAAATGCTACATCGATCAGTTCCATACCACTGCCAAGCCTTCCAATCCATTTCAGCAATGAAGCTTTTTCCAGCAACGGCTGGTCGATTTTCAGGCGGGTGGTTACGATCAGTCCAACGGTATCATGTACCAGCTTTGTAAGTTCATCATAGCTGATCTGTGGCCTGTACAGCACTTCAAAATCCTGCTGTTCAAGCTTGCTGACCAGGAAAGGATGCACTTTAGCGGTAACGATGACTTTTTTTTGTGGATGCACAGTATAAATTTATTGTGATGATTTCAACCTGAAGGTCAACGCAGCAAACTCTTCCACCGAAAGTTGTTCTGCCCTCTTGTTGAAAAGTTCTTCTTTTAGAATTTCTTCGCTGAACAATGGCTTCAGTGCATTGCGGAGTGTTTTTCTCCGCTGGTTGAAAGCTGCCTTGACCACGGTAAATAATGCCTTCTGCGTATGCATTTCAATGGATGCTTTTCTTGGAAGAAAACGGATCACCGCGCTCTTTACTTTCGGTGGAGGATTAAAAGCTTCCTGTCCTACTTCAAATAAATACTCCACATCAAAAAATGCCTGCACCAATACAGAAGTTACACCATAAGTTTTACTTCCTTCATGTGCTGCAATCCGCTCTGCCACTTCCTTCTGGAACATGCCGATCATGCATTCCACCTGGTTTTTCCATTCAATGATCCTGAATACGATCTGTGAAGAAATGTTATAAGGGAAGTTACCCACCACCGTAAACCTTCCTTCAAAAGGAGGAGCAATATCAAGTACACTTTGATGAATGATCTTACCCTTAAGGGCAGGAAAATTTTTTTCCAGCCATCCCACTTTTTCTGCATCCAGTTCTACGCATAAAAGGTCAACATCTTTCAACTCCAAAAGATGCTTTGTCAAAGCTGCTCCACCCGGACCAACTTCAAGCAACCTTGCGGGAGGATGCTGCATCAAATACTGTACAATGCGCTCCGAAACCGATTCATCTACGAGGAAATGCTGGCCGAGCGACTTCTTGAGGGTATAATCCATGAGCCTGCAAAGATATTAATTGCTATTTTAGCAGGCAATAAAGGATAGTATGAACACTCAGCAACAAAAACCAGTCATAGGCATTTCAATCGGTGATATCAACGGTATAGGACCTGAAGTGATCATTAAAGCATTTTCAGATAACCGGGTACTGGAATTATGCACCCCTGTGATCTTTGGATCCAATAAAGTGTTCAACTTTTACAGGAAATCCATTCCTGATGTGAATTTCAATTTCCAGGTGGTTAAGGATGCCGGGAAAGTTAATCCCAAACAGGTAAACCTCGTGAATTGCTGGGAAGATGAGATCAATATCAATCCCGGCCAGCTAACCGACACAGGAGGTAAATATGCCATCCGTTCTCTTGTTGCAGCAGTCGATGCTCTTAAACAGCAACAGATCCAGGGATTAGTGACCGCTCCAATCCACAAAAAAAACACTCATTCAGAAGAATTTAATTATACCGGGCATACACCATTTTTAAAAGAAAGCTTTGGCGTCAACGATGTATTGATGTTGATGACCTCGGAATCTTTCAGGGTAGGATTGATCAGCGAACATGTTCCCGTTAAGGAAGCACACCTTGCAGTAACAAAGGAAAATATTTTATCCAAGCTGCAGATCATGCAGGAATCACTGATCAGGGATTTTGGCATCGACAAGCCAAAGATCGCTATCCTGGGATTAAATCCCCATGCCGGCGATGAAGGACTGATTGGTAAAGAAGATGAAGAGATCATTAAACCCGCTATCAGGGAAGCGAAGAACAGGAATATGATCGTTATGGGTCCATTTCCTGCTGATGCATTTTTTGCAAGAAGTTACCAAAACAGGTTTGACGCGGTGCTTGCGATGTACCACGACCAGGGCCTGATCCCGTTCAAGTCTCTTGCAAGTGGCAGCGGAGTGAATTATACAGCAGGATTACCTATTGTAAGAACATCACCGGATCACGGAACCGCTTTTGATATTGCAGGAAAGAACAGGGCTGATGCATCATCCTTTCTTGAAGCGTTATTCACCTGTATTGATATCATACAGAAAAGAAATTTTTATGATGAGAACCACCGCAATCCTTTAAAGAAGATCACATCTGTGATCCTTGCCAACGCGGTGGATGAGAAGATTGTTGAAGAATAAAATTCATAGTTGCTTTAAATGATAGAGGCTGTCTTTCCAGACAGCCTCTTTTGTTTGGGTATTTACACATCATTATAACACCACCACTTTGAATTGCTTTTTCTTGTCACCAATGGTTACTTCAAGAAAATATAAACCTGGTGCCAGTTTAAATCCTGAATTCAGTTCAGCAACACTTGTACCGCTATTCACGGATTGCTTCTGCTGAAGTATGGTTTTACCTTTTGCATCGGAGAGTTTCATAAAGGCTATTGTTTCGCGGGCAGATTCAATGCTGACAAATATTTTACCGTAAGATGGGTTTGGATAAACAAGAGCCTCATCCTTATCCGTACTTCTCAACATCACTGCATGACTTTGCTGCTGCTGGTTATGAAGATCCACGGCAATAATCCTGTAATAAGCTTTGGATGATCCCAATGCTGTATCAAAGAATTCAAATGAATGCTGCTGCAACAACAAGCCACCAGCAGACACAGTGGATATTTCATGGTAGTTTACACCATCACTGCTTTTCTGAACAATGAAATAATTCAGCGTCCTGTCGCATGAAACCGTCCACTGTACCAGGCCTCCGCCATTACGCAATGAAGCTTTTATATCGTGGTAGTTCACTTTAAGGATATAAGGAAGAAAACGCCAGTCGCGTTCAGCGGCACTGGTATTACATTTATTAACCATGGTGAATGAGCCTGGGCTTGCATCACCAACACTGCTGCCCATATTACCCATGTAAAGCGAAGTTCCCTTAACGGATGAGTTATCTGCATCAAAACGGTCATCCAACCCATCACCGTCGGTATCAATACCAGTTAAGGTAATTACATCATCATTGGAACAGTTGCCATTGAAATCATTGGCCTCGACAATATCAAGTGATGTATCATTGTCGGTATCGGTATCTAAATAATCGGGTATGGTATCATTATCCTGGTCGTTAGGTGTAGCACCATTACCACCAAAGCCGGAGATATTATCATAGTTATTGTCGAGCCCGTCAAGATCCGAATCCAATCCTGATGGAAGACGGTAAGAAGAAGTAGCCATGGCTTCAATATTATCCGGGATACCATCATTATCCGCATCTATGTCGGTATAATCGGGCAAAAGATCCGAATCACTGTTTCTTAAAGGCAAGGTGGCCAGTGATGAGATGCTGTCGTCCCATCCATCAGGTCCTTTATTACCATCAGAAAATCCATTGCTGTCGGCATCCGTAAAACCAGCTTCACGAACATCGGTAATACCATCGTTATCACTGTCGAGATCATAGGCATTCGGCCTGGAATCCTTATCGAAATTCTTATAAGGGTAGGAATCGGCACGGCCA
>JAEWIW010000161.1 GCA_023386855.1 Bacteroidota bacterium
GACAAAGACCAAGCTGGGATCTCAAACCGTTTATGAAGGTGGCCCAAGCATGAGGAACTTCGTGGGTGATTTTCTTGCACGTGAGCTTGATAATTTTCTTCACAGGAATCCTTCCGTGGCAGATGCGCTGAAGAGAAGGATCGAACAAAATGAACGCGAAAGGAAGGAACTTGCGGGTATCAAGAAACTGGCTAACGAAAGAGCCAAGAAAGCAAACCTTCATAATAAAAAATTACGCGACTGCCGCTACCATCTTAACGATGAACCTACAGGAAAGGATAAGGAAGCCGTACTGGAAAAACAGAAAGAAAGTACCATATTTATCACCGAGGGAGATTCGGCCAGCGGATCCATTACCAAGGCAAGGAACGTGGAAACCCAGGCGGTATTCAGTTTAAGGGGTAAACCCCTGAACTGTTACGGTCTTACCAAGAAAGTGGTTTATGAGAATGAAGAATTCAACCTGCTTCAGCATGCACTCAATATTGAAGAAAGCTATGAAGACCTTCGGTATAATAATATCGTGATTGCCACTGATGCTGATGTGGATGGAATGCATATCCGTTTATTGCTGATGACCTTCTTCCTGCAATTCTTTCCCGACCTTGTTAAGAACCAGCACGTGTTCATACTGGAAACACCACTGTTCAGGGTCAGGAATAAACAGGAAACGATTTATTGTTATGATGAATCCGAAAAGCAGAAAGCCATTAAAAAGCTTGGGGGTAAACCAGAGATCACGCGATTCAAGGGATTGGGTGAAATTTCTCCAAATGAATTCCAACGATTCATAGGAGTGGATATGCGCAAACAGCCAGTGATCATTGAACAGGGCGAGCATGTGCAACAGATCCTTGAATATTATATGGGTAAGAACACACCCGACCGCCAGGAATTCATTATTGAAAATCTTAAGGTAGAACTTGATCTTGCCGACGAAGTTGCTGCCGTATCATAAAGTTGAAATAGCAATAGAAGATGATCCATATTGTTTTTAATGAACCGGATATTGCAGTGCTGGAAAAAGCCATTGCACTGGATGAAAGCCTGCAGGGAGAGATCGTCCAGGTAAAAGATGATTATGCTGTTGGGCCGCTGAAAAATATTTATGTTGGCGAAGGCATTGAAGCCCGCAAACAGTGGTGGCGCGAAGTATTGCAGGGAGGAGACTATGAAATAAAAAATGAAGAAGCTGAAGCAGATGATTATAAAACCGCTGCAACACTGGTGGGAACCATGCGAAGGGATCTTGAACAGATCATCTGGATATGGGTTGCCCAGAACAAACATGATGTAAGTGGTTATTACTGGCTGCTGCATTATATGAAAGAATTCCAGGGGCGGGTATTCATCCTCTTCCTGAATAACCTTCCTTTCATCAATGAAAAAGGGCTGATCTTTTATCCTTCGTGGCTCTCGACCATTCCACCAAAGGAATTTCTTAAAGCCAAAAAACTTGCAAGGCCTATTACCCTCAGTGAATTTGAAGTGGATCCTGATGAATGGATCAAATTATGTAATGAAGAAAAAGGGGTGCGGTTACTGGAAGGTGGAAAAAAACTTGTACAGGAAGAGGAAGATTTCTATGACGCTGAATTAAAAAAATATATCACGCGCGACTGGCAAAAGGGAAGCAGGATCATCCAGCAGTTTTTATCAAAGAGCAAGGATACTACCGGTGATGCCTATCTGTTATGGCGATTAAAAAAGATCGCTAACAGCGGGAACTATGATGTACAGGGAAACCTGAAAGGAATGAAGGATTTCGAGATCAAACAAATGGCGATGCAGGATCAGCAGGTCCCTTAGTAATAATGCTGATTAAAGCCCGGAGCTGTTAAAACAACCACCTATGACCCCTAAAGAGAAAGAAATATTTAATAATGATAATGATAGTGGAGTAACTGGTCAGTATAAAAACTGGTTCCTCGATTATGCATCTTATGTAATACTGGAGCGTGCAGTTCCTGCCATTGAAGATGGATTAAAGCCTGTTCAGCGAAGGATCCTTCATGCCATGAAGGAGATGGATGACGGCCGATTCAACAAGGTCGCCAATATCATAGGTCAAAGCATGCAATACCATCCACATGGTGACCAGAGTATTGGTGATGCCATTGTGAACCTTGGACAGAAAGACCTGCTGATTGAAACACAGGGTAACTGGGGTGATGTCAGAACAGGGGATGATGCTGCAGCGGCAAGGTATATTGAAGCAAGACTTTCAAAGTTTGCCCTTGATGTGGCTTTCAATGCAAAGACCACGGAATGGCAGCTTAGTTATGATGGAAGAAAGAATGAACCGGTCACCCTTCCCATGAAGTTCCCGCTGCTGCTGGCACAGGGTGCAGAGGGTATCGCGGTAGGCCTCGCCACCAAGATTCTTCCCCATAATTTCTGTGAACTCATCGATGCATCCATAAAATATTTAAGGGGTAAAAAGTTTGAACTGCTTCCCGACTTCCAGACCGGTGGAATGATCGATGCGGCCAATTATAATGAAGGTAAGCGCGGTGGAAAAGTAAGGGTCAGGGCACATATTGAAGAGCTCGATAAAAAGACCCTGATCATCAAAGATGTGCCGTATGGCGTTACCACTGCACAATTGATGGAATCGATTGTGAAGGCCAATGACCAGGGTAAGATCAAGATCAAAAAAGTAACGGATAATACGGCTGCAGATGTTGAGATACAGGTGGATCTATCACCTGGTATTTCTCCCGACATCACCATTGATGCGCTGTATGCATTTACCGATTGCGAGATCAGCATTTCGCCAAATACCTGTGTTATTGTAGATAAGAAGCCCAGGTTCCTTGGCGTGCATGAACTGTTGCGCATCAGCGTAGACAATACCAGGGATCTGCTCAGGAAGGAACTTGAGATCAAGCTCGCGGAGTTGCAGGAAAAATGGCATTATACTTCACTTGAAAAAATCTTCTTTGAAGAGAAGATCTATAAGGAACTTGAAAAGAAACATGAGACCTGGGAGAAAGTACTGGATGCTATCGCAAAAGGTTTTGTCCCTTTCAGGAAACAGCTTAAAAGAGATATTACCAGGGAAGATATATTAAAGCTTACTGAAAAGCCGGTAAGAAGAATCTATAAGCTCGACATTGACGAGTTGAATGAACAGATCCGTGGACTGGAAAAAGAAATCAAACAGGTTAAATATGATATTGAACACCTGGTGGATTTTGCCGTTGCTTATTATGAGAACCTGCTGAAGAAATATGGCAAGGGGAGGGAAAGAAAAACGGTGATCAAGGCCTTTGAAGCCATACAAGCCAAGCAGGTGGCGATTGCCAATGTAAAGCTTTATGTAAATAAATCTGATGGCTTCATTGGAACCAGTTTAAAGAAAGATGAGTTTGTTGCCGATTGTTCCGATCTTGATGATGTTATCGCATTTACCAAGGCGGGCAAGATGAAAGTGGTAAGAGTTTCAGAAAAATCATTCATAGGAAAAGATATCATTCATGTGGCCATCTTCAGGAAAACTGATGAACGCATGACCTATAACATGATCTATGTAGATGGTAAGTCGGGCGTGAGTTATGCCAAGCGCTTTAATGTAACCGGTATAACAAGGGATAAGGAATATGATCTCACTAAAGGAGAAGACAAAAGCCGTGTTCACTA
>JAEWIW010000163.1 GCA_023386855.1 Bacteroidota bacterium
ACCTTTCTTTTTTAGGGAAGTACTCGGCCGTTGCCTTGATGGCCGCAGGAAAATTACCGGCTTCTCCAAACCCAAGTATGGCACGGGCTACCATAAAACCCAGTACGCTTGCGGATAGCGGCACCCAACCAAGAAAGGACATAATTGAAGCTATCGACCGGCCCATGGGAATGGCCAGTGCATGAAGTGCTGCGGCCAGCGACCAGATGATCAATGCCCATGCATATCCTTTTTTTGTACCTAAACGATCAACGATCTTTCCTGCAAATAATAGTGACACAGCATATACAACCTGGAATACCGAAGCGATATTCGCATAATCATTGTTCGACCAGTTGAATTGTTCAGAAAGTGTTGGCTGAAGAAGACTTAGCACCTGCCTGTCGAGGTAATTGATGGTCGTAGCGAAAAATAACAGGCCACAGATCATCCACCTGAAATTACCTGCAGGCCTTGCCCCTGCAGTAAGGTCCTGCCTTTCCGTTCTCAATGTTTTTAGCAGCATCGTTTATTTTTTATGGAAGGAGGAAATGATCTCCAAAACCTTCCTTGTTAGTTCTTTCAATCCATCATAATCTTTTGCCGCCAGCAATTCCATTGAGACCAGCTTTGACCCCATACCCACCGCCACAACACCGGCTTTTAACCAGGAATGAATATTTTCTTTTGTTGCATCCACTCCTCCCGTAACAATGAATGATGATGCTGGAAAAAGCACTTTAACAGCCTCCACGAAGCCAGGTCCCAACACATTTCCCGGGAACAGTTTTATCAGCCGGGCTCCAAGCTTTTCGGCATGGTGGATTTCGGTTGGCGTCATGCAACCTGGTATCCAATCCATATTCACCTGCTGGCATATCTCCGCAACAGAAGGCTCAACCACAGGGCTCACCAGGAATGCAGCACCCGCATCTATGAATTTACGCGCATCCTCCGCATGCTTAATGGTTCCGACCCCGATTTCAAGCCCGGGCATGCTATGTTCTTTTTCTTTAATGAGCCCTTTAAAATTTTGTAACGCATGTTCTCCACGATTGGTGAATTCAAGCTGTCTAATTCCTGCATCATACAATGCCCTGGTAATATTTATGCAAACAGGAAGGTCATCATGGTAAAACAAAGGAAGTATTCCCGAATCCGATAATTTCTGCTTTAATGAAATTCCAGTATGCATAACAGTGCTGTTAGAACTTGAAATAATCTTTTGCGTTATGATAGCAAATACGCTCCACCATATTTTCTATGAAAGTCATTTCCTCTGCCGGCAGTTCACCCTTTTCTAAATCCTTACCAATGAGGTTGCATAATATTCTCCTGAAATATTCATGTCGCACATAGGAAACAAAACTTCTTGAATCAGTAAGCATACCAACAAACCTGCTTAGCAAACCATGAAGCGATAAGGTATTGAGCTGTTTTTCCATTCCATCTTTCTGATCAAGAAACCACCATCCTGATCCAAATTGTATTTTCCCCGCTACAGTTCCATCCTGGAAATTACCGATCATGGTAGCGATCATTTCATTATCAGCAGGGTTAAGATTATAAAGAATGGTTTTGGCAAGCTTTCCTTCCACATCAAGCCTGTCGAGAAATTTTGATAGAGCTGGTGCTGTATGGAATACACCGATAGAATCATATCCCGCATCGGGGCCGAGCAAACCGAACATCCGGCTATTGTTATTTCGCATTGCACCGTAATGATATTGTTGCACCCATCCTTTTTCATGATCCATTTGAGCAAACAAAACCAGCAGCGCTGACCGGTATTTCAGTATTTCATTTGCAGTAAGGGAATCACCTGCATATATCTTGTTGAATATACCCGGTATTTCATGAGAAGAATATTCTTCAGCATAAAATTCTTCGAGTCCATGATCCGAAAGGCGGCATCCCATCTCAGCGAAAAAATCATGTCTTTTCTTTAATGCGGTGACCAGCCTTTCATAACTGTTTATTTCAACACCACTTCGCATTGAAAGCAATTTCAAATAATCGAGGTATTTACCATGCTCGCGCAGATCCATTACTTTATCAGGCCTGAAAGTGGGCAGTACCCTTGTTTCAAAATCACTGTCCCTGATCTGCTGATGATATTTTAAATCATCTGCAGGATCATCAGTGGTGCAGATCAGTTCAACATTGTATTTCCTGATAAATCCTTTTGCTGTAAAAGAAGGTGTTGCCAGCAATGCATTACATTCATCATATATTTCTTTTGCAGTAGAAGGCTTAAGAATTTTGTCTATTCCAAAAGCGGTCTTTAATTCGAGGTGAGTCCAATGATACAATGGATTGCGCATGGTATGCGGAACGGTTTCCGCCCACTTGCTGAATTTTTCCCAATCACTGCTATCCTTTCCCGTAATGTATTTTTCATCAATACCATTCGCCCTTAACGCACGCCATTTATAATGATCGCCACTTAACCATAATTCCGTAATGGATTTGAAAGAATGATCTTCGGCAATAAGCCTGGGATCGAGGTGGCAGTGATAATCAATGATGGGCTTTGTGGCCGCATGGTTATGATATAAATGCCTTGCCGATTCATTACCGAGCAGGAAATTTTCATCCATGAATGTTCTCATTCAAAATCGATTTAGCGATTCCCAATTCCAATCCTCTTAATTCTGCCAATCCTCTTAACCTGCCAATGCAGGAATAACCCGGGTTGGTTTTTTTATGCAGGTCATCGATCATCTGGTGTCCATGATCAGGCCTGAAAGGCACCGATATTTTTCTTCGTTGCTGCATCAGAAGGTATTCTTTCATGATACCAAACATATCAACATCTCCTTCCAGGTGGTTGGCTTCAAAAAAATTCCCATTGCTGTCTCTTTGTGTACTGCGCAAGTGAATAAAATGGATACGTTCGGAAAATTGCCTGAACATTTTCACCAGTTGATTAGAAGCGATCACACCAAAGGACCCGGTACAAAAGCAAAGCCCGTTACACAATGAAGGTACTGCTTCGATGATGGCATTGAAGTCAGCTTCATTTTTCATAACTCTTGGCAATCCAAGTAAAGAAAATGGAGGATCATCGGGATGGATGGCCATCATTACTGATACTTCCTCCGCTACGGGAATAATTTCTTTAAGGAAATGAACCAGGTTGGCCCTTAATGCATTTTCGTCTATACCCTGGTAGCGGTTTAATTCCTGTTGAAATTGTTCAAGGGTAAAACTTTCTTCGGAACCGGGCAAACCGGCCAGGATATTGCGGGAAAGCTGTTGTTTTTCGCCTTCATTCATCATTTGGAATCTTTCCCTGGCAAGCTCCACTTCTTCGGCAGAGTAATCTTGTTGTGCGCCAGGCCTCTTTAAAATGAAAAGGTCGAAGGCCTGGAAAGCCGCTTTTTCAAAACGCAATGCCTTTGATCCATCATCAACAGTAAAGGAAAGATCGGTGCGGGTCCAGTCGAGCACCGGCATAAAATTATAGGTCACCAGCCGTATACCGC
>JAEWIW010000223.1 GCA_023386855.1 Bacteroidota bacterium
CATCGGATTTTTCATTCCCCAGTAATGGTATTAAAGCAGAAGCCACGCCTAATACCGAAACAACACTGATTGCGGATGTTGATGTTGATTTACTCAAGGAACTCCACAACTTCGGCGCAGTAAGGAACCTTAAGGATAGGAGAACCGATATTTATTCGATTGATCTTAAAACTACAAATACACCTGGAAATAAATCCCGGTAAGAGGGAGTCTATTTGTATTTCGATTTTAAGTCTATATTCATTTTAATTTATTGAATTAACTCTTGTTGAGGCCGGTGTAAAATCCGGCCTTTTTTTCTAAGCCACTCCATGGCTTAAAAATTGTATCCTATTTTTTAAAAAGAACAATGAGATTATTTCAATCCTTATTGGCGGGACTGGCCGGCTCTGTTGCGCTAACCGCTACACACCAGTTGTTAAGACAGGTTTGCACTGAAGCACCGCGCATGGACCTGATGGGCGAAGAGGCCCTGCTCAAAATTTCTGGTGAAACCGGTCGCAATCTTCCCCAGGATAAACTTTATGGCATCACCATGGCTGGTGATATTGCCGGGAATACGCTTTATTATGCTCTTACCGGTTGTGGTGATCGCGATAACGCGGTTGCCCGTGGTACCGCCTTAGGGTTGGCTGCAGGCATAGGTGGCGTAGTGCTTCCTAAATACCTTGGCCTTACCAATGCTTACAGTAATCGTAGTACAACTACCCAATTGCTTACAATTGGCATATATACACTTGGAGGATTGGTCGCAGGCATTGTGCTTAAAGCATGCAGCGCTCATAAAGAAGAAGCAGTGGATGAACCTGTAACTCTTCCCCAATAAACGCATAATGTTGATTGCAGGAAAGTTGGATTTCAATTTTTCTTATTCTTCCGGAAATACCCTCTTAACAAAAACGAATGCTGCAAAGCTTCAAGGTCTTCGTCCAGTTTCTTGCTGCTGTTACGGATATTGATCATGGCTTCTTTCAGATCGTTGGCTACCTGTGGATCCTGGAGTAATACACCCACAGCATTATCCTTATCCTTCAGTTTGCCTGTCGTGAATTGAAGATTATCGACAACATTAGTAATCGCATGTGAAGATTGCTTTAATTGATCAATCGTTTGTGCAAAGTTCTCAAAGGTGGAGGTATCCGTGATCAGCGAATGCAGTAAACCCTGTTCACTGGCAAGCTTTGAACTGAATGCCTGGATATCGTTCATGGCCGTAATAGTTTTGGAAGAAGTGGTCTTGAAATTATGAACTGCTGCCAGTAGCTCGTTATAAATTTTTTTGTCCTTTACCAATGCACCAATGGAGCCCTGGCCTTCTATGATCATAACAGTGATATCGCGGAGATTATCTGTGATCTTCCTGATGTTCTCATTGCTTTGCTGCAGTGTTGCCAGCATTTCATCGGTAGATATACTGCTTTCTGTTTCAAGGTAATCACCATCCTTTATATATCCTGCACTGCTGTTTCCGCCATGTATTACCACGATCTTATTCCCGATAAATCCATCGGTGCTTAATTTCACTTTAGCGTTCTTGTAAAGATGCGATTGAGCAGTGTGTTCAATCTGCATGCTGACCTCCACTTTAGTTTCTCCACTAAAGGTCATTTTTTTTATGGTTCCTACTTTTACACCTGATAACCAGATGTTATTTCCCAGCTGCAACCCGCCTACATCATCGAAGATGGCTTTAACCATGATCTTTTTATCAAAAAGGTTCTGTCGGCTTCCCACAGAGAATACACCAAGAAAGATCATTACGATCCCCAGCAGGATAAAGATTCCTACAATAACAGGGCGTTTATAATCGGGCTTTTTCATTTATCCTGAATAAAATTATAATTGTAAAATCCTCTTATTCTTTCATCGTTGGTTTCAAACACGTCTTCAAAGCTCCCTTCACTGGCAAACTTCCCGTCGACCAGCATTACCAGTTTATTACCCGTTGTTTTTGCACAGGTAAGATCATGCGTGATAATGATTGAACTGGTCTTATATTGCTCGCGTACTTTATTAATGAGATTGTTGATCTCGACAGAAGTAATAGGATCCAGTCCTCCTGTTGGTTCATCATACAATATGATCTCCGGCTCAAGGATCAGCATGCGTGCTATGCCTATGCGTTTTTTTTGTCCACCTGATAATTCCGCAGGCATCTGGTCGATGGTCTGTAACAGGTCCACATCATCAAGTACCTGTTCAATTGCCCTGTTCACTTCCGACCTCCCCAGGTTTCGCTTATTACGTACCAATGGAAACTCCAGGTTTTCCCATACCGACATGCCATCATATAATGCACTGCTTTGAAAAGAGAATCCGATCCTTAGTCGCAGTTGTTTTAATTCATCCTGCGATACCTGGTCGATATCCTTTCCCAGTATCCTGATTACCCCGCTATCAGCATCGAGTAAGCCTGCTATAATTTTTATCAGTACTGATTTCCCGCTGCCTGAGCGGCCCATGACCACAACATTTTCTCCTTTGTGTACCGTCAGGTCAACACCCTTCAGTACTTCCAGTTCATCAAATGATTTGTACACTTTCTCCAGGGCAATCATTTCTTCATTCAGTATGTTATTGTCGGTGTTCATTGCTATCGCAAATAATTTATAACCTGTACAATCATCATTTCTTCTATGAATACCAGGAACATGGCCACAACTACAGAAGAATTGGCCGCCCTTCCCACACCAACTGTTCCATGCTGCGCACTGAATCCTTTATAACACCCGGTTATGCCAACGGTGAACCCAAATATCATCCCCTTTACCAGCGAGGAACCCAGGTCAAGAAAGCTGATCGTTGAAAAAGCATCCTTGATAAAAGTGGTGAAGCTGGTAAGTTCATTGGTGTGAACATTGAAAAAAGCGCCCATCAACCCGATAAATTCGAAATAGGCCACCAGTATGGGAATAGTGATTGTGCAGGCAATTACCCTGGTTACAACAAGAAACTTAAAAGGATTGGTGGAAGAAACTTCCATGGCATCAATCTGCTCGGTCACTTTCATTGATCCCAGTTCAGCACCGATATTGGATCCTACTTTCCCCGCGATAACAAGGGCAGTGACCAGTGGTGCCAGTGCCCTGATGATGGCTATGGCAATAAGGCTGGGCAGCCATGATGAGGCGCCAAAGGATTCAAGTGATGGTCTTGATTGCTTGGTAAATACAACGCCTGTAACAAATGCTGTAAGCGTAATAATGGAAAGTGAACGGAACCCGATCTCGTAGCATTGCCTTATAATTTCCTTTCCTTCATAGGGTGGGGTAACGGCTTCCTTAAAGAACTTTCCAATGAAGCGGTTAACATAATACAATTCCGAGAGGAAAATCCCCAACCTGTTTCTTCCTTTTTTTATTTCAGTATGCTGGATATTACTGGCTTTTTCCATCGGGGCATATTGACCTAATCTATTGTATGAATAACCAGGAAAGAATGATCCTCGTCAATAAACCTGTTGATTCAATAGCTAAGGAACGCATACAGGGGTATGAAATAAAAATTGTGTAGTGCCAGAATTAATTCCCATCATGGGAGCTATTCTAAATAATTTGTTACTCTAAATATAATGTTAACCTTCATAGCCTGCCATCAGTTTTCTTCACAGTTGTTTTTATACTTTTTCGTTAACCCTTAATTTTGGCCCTCGTCACCACTTAATTACCAGTTGGCATGCGAATAGGTAGATCGATCTGTATACTTCTAATGGG
>JAEWIW010000139.1 GCA_023386855.1 Bacteroidota bacterium
CTGTACCCGTTTCCTTTTCAGAATGAAGTTGAATTCCTCCCCTATGAAGACTGATGATTCGCTTAGACAGGGAAAGACCGAGGCCAAAGCCGCTGATATTTTTGGAGTTGGACGACCGGTAAAAGGGATTAAATATTCTTTCCTGGTCGGTCTTTTCAATTACCGGCCCATCGTTGGTCACTTTAACATGCACTTCCTGTTCATCGAAGGAAAGGTCAACTTTAACGGCGTTCCTGGGCGAATACTTACAGCCATTTTCCACGATGTTCTTGAAGGCCATTGCCAGCAGGTCGTGATTTCCGAATACCATCAATTTTGAATCGTCTTCAGGTACGCTGTCAAAATTCAATTCAACATTATAATTTGAACTAAGCTTTTGAACATCAGCCATCACTTTAAACAACAGTTCATCCACCCTGATTTCCTTTAGTTCAATGTGTCCCTGGTCGCCGGTTTTTGCGATCTCCAGGAGGCTTTTGGTGAGCTGGAGCATCTGCTGAACATCTTCCTGCACCGACTTGATCACTTTCCTGTATTCATCGGTGTTTCTCTCCCTTTGCAGGGCTACCTGCAACTGGCTGGAGATAGAAGTTAAGGGTGTTGAAAGTTCATGAGAAGCACTTGAAATAAATCTTCGTTGCGAGATAAAGGATTCCTGTAGCCTGTTCATCAGGTTATTGAAAGTGCTGGCAAGCAGGTTAAGTTCATCCCTGCTCTTTCCTACTTGAATAGTGGTGGAGAGATTCTGGGAGGTGATAAGATTTACATCACGGATCATGTTTCCTATTGGCTTAAGCAGCTGCTTCGAAAACAGGTATCCTGCCACAAGGGAGATGATCAGGCCCAGTATACAGGAAATGATCAGGACCTGTTTCAATTTGTTTTGCCTGCTCCAGCCATAGGTATCGTATGCGGCTACCATTACAATTACAGGCGTATTGATCTCACCAGGGTAAAGGACAAGAACGTCTTTCTTTTGTATAACCATACGCTTCTCGCCATTCACCATCACATCACGGATCAGTTCGGGCCTGATGGAAAGGGGTAATGAATTGGCAGACTGGAACCGGTAAAGCACCTTGCCCTGGAGACTAAAAATAGCTACGCTGAGACCTGGGATCTGGAGAATAGAATTTGTGTTCAGCCGGTCGAGCTGCTCTTTTTTATTCTTCTCAACAACAGAAAACAGTTGAGCATTATAAATAGACCTGCTTCGCAGCCTCTTTGAAGCAAGGGCCGCACGGTCGAGGGAGGACATGTAATAAATAGAAAAACTGATCAGCAACAGGATGGTGGTTACCATTAGGGTAAACAACAGGCTGATCTTGGTTCTTATTTTCACTAAGCGCTCTCCTTTAAGATGTATCCGGTACCCACCTGGGTATGGATCAGCTTTTTATCGAAGTTGTTATCCAGCTTTTTACGCAGGAAATTCACGTACACATCGATGACATTGGTTTTGGTGTCAAAATCAATATCCCAGACGTTCAGTGCGATCTCTGCACGGCTGACAACTTTGTTTTTGTTTTTAACAAGATACTCGAGCAACTGGAATTCCTTTGCTGTAAGAGAAATGGTTTTACCACCCCTGTTTACTTCCCGGCTGTCAAGATTGAGCACAAGATCGGCTACTTTAATAAGATTACTGCTGGTGACTATCATATTTATACGTTTCAATAATGCGCGTATGCGTACGATAAGTTCTTTAAAATCGAATGGTTTCACAATGTAATCATCCGCTCCTGAGTCAAAACCTTCAACTTTGTCATCGATCGTACTTAATGCAGTAAGCATAATTATCGGAACGTTGGCGTTGGTTTTACGAATCCGCCTGCTCACTTCATACCCGTTGATATCGGGAAGGTTGATGTCTAATATGATGAGGTCGTAATCTTTGGATTGTGCATACTCTACTCCTGTACTGCCATCATAGGCAACCTGGGCATTAAAATTATTCTCATTTAACCCTTGTTGCAAAGAATCGGCAATTTTCCTCTCGTCTTCCACCACGAGTATTTTAATATCATCCATTACACTATTCGGGGGTTTAGCAGGTAAATTAGCCGATGCAGGCTGGTTTTGAACAATGCACTCTATTAAAATAAAATTAAATATGCCCGGGATACGGGTTTATGATTATGATCAAGGGGGATGCTGCTTTTAACAGGCATAAAAAATCCCGGTGTGAAAACACCAGGATTGATTGGTTAAGCTCTGATTAATAGTTATATCTAAAATCTTATCAATTCTATCATATAAGTGAAAAAACAATGCCCTTTTTTCTAAAGGGCAAATTCAGCAGGAGTTCAGCGATCCTGTCCATTTCTTTCTACAAACTGTTGTTTTATTCCACAGTAACGTATTGATTCTTATAACTGTTCAGCTTAAAAAATTATGGCATAGAATTAGTTAAAGAAGATATAACATGTTTAGGGTTTAGGGGTTAACCTCGCTTTTATAGCGAGGTTTTTTTATGCCTTCTTCTGGAAAAGCCTGTTCATTACCGGGATTGTCATCCAGGCCAGCCTTGCATTGCGGCGCCGCCTTTGGAAAGTAATGATCATCCTGATCTTCAGGCGGTGCATCATCCGGGCTACCACAACTTCCCGGCTGGTTTCCCCATCTTCTTTTACCAGTTTCAATAACCGAAGTGAAGCAAGGGCCATAAGGGATCCGATAGCGAAAAAGAAGGACCAGTGACTCAGGTTCATCCCCTTCAATCCAACCTTAGCAACCAAATCATGGTCGAGGAAAAAGTCAGCCATTAAGCCACCTATAATCGGTGCAAGAGATGGTACCAGGGCAGTTACCATATTCCTGGCCGCCAGGAAAACGATGGCATCATTTGCCGGGGCCAGTTTCAGGCCAATATTGTTCAATCCAAGATTGATACCCGCTGTTGTCATACCGGTAATGATATGGATAAGCGCAAGCAAGGGGAAAGTCAGCGAGGCTATGCCGGTAAAGCTCCAGGCTAATATTGCAAAAACATAGAGTGGGGCACAGATGCTGATGATGGTTTTATTGCTGAACTGGTCGGAATATTTTCCCCAGATCCTGATAAACGCAATGCTGCTCACCTGCGAAAGTATAGTAAACCCAATGATATAGGAAAGCGGCAGGTGCAGGCTTTTCATCATGTAAACGGAAAAGAACGGTGTGGCCAGGTTCAGGGCAAAACTCCATACCGACTGGAAAATGATCAGGTTCCTGTAGTTCTTGTTTTTAAGAGGCTTACTTACAAGGCGGAAAAGGTTTTCACCAATGGGCTCGGCTTTCGGTTCCGGCGTTTTAGACATCATGAATATGGCGATCATTCCCAGCAATCCGCCACCGATGAACATCAGCAGGTAAGCGGGAATTTCCATTGCAGGAAAATGCAGTTTTACATAATCGAGCGATAAGGCTACAATAAGGCTGAGTGATACATTCAGGATTTGAATCAGGCGGGTTCTTTGCGCAAAATAAGAACCCAGGATTTTTTGGGGCACCAGGTCTTTCATCCATGAATTCCACATCGGCCCAACCATAGCACCGAAGAAATAATGAAAGAAGAGCAAAAAGATCATGGCTTTTACCGCTGATGCCGCGCTAAACATAAGCGGTAGGGCGGCAATGAGTAATAAGGGAAAGCGGGCAATAAAAGAACAGATGATGGCCAGTATCCTGCGGTTATTATAACGGCGAACGAGTGAAATAGCGAAGAGTTGAAATACGTTGGCGAAAGTGGGCAGGGCAGCAAGCAGTCCAATCTGGAAATTTGAAGCGCCAAGCTTGATGGCCAATGCCACCAGGAAGGCACCGCTGGTCATGGTGGTCATGGCCTCTGTGAACAATCCATCTTTTACTACATAACCAAGGCCGGATTTCACCTCGTTTTCGGAAAGGCTTTCGGAAGGTTTAAGATTCATAGAATATTATAGGTTTCTTTTTTTGTACCGGTTAAGGCACACAAAAGAAGCACTAATTATTCCGATAGTTGTTAGCAGATTGTTAGTGCCTGAAACGCTTATTGGATTTCAGATACAGGCGATAAGAGGAAGTATTTACCGGGATAAATTCTGGAGAATGAAGCGGGTAGATTTTATTGCTCCATAGGTAAGATAACCCTAAAGCACGCACCCTGGTTTTCTATTCCTTCGGCAAGGATAAGACCATTATGATTGGTGACAATTTTCCTGCATAATGCCAGGCCGATTCCATACCCGCTATAATCATCGTTCTGGTTAAGCCGCTGGAAAATAGTAAAGATCTTTTCACTGTATTCCTGGTCGAACCCTATACCGTTGTCCTTAAAATCTATTTCATAATAATCAGCATTCTTTTGCAGAGACCAATGCTGATTTTTTTCCTGTTCAGAAATGATGTGACCTTCAATTTCAATCAGTGGAAGAATACCTTTTTTTGAAAACTTCAGCGCATTACCGACCAGGTTAAAAAACAGCTGGTTCAATTGAAGGGGAATAGCTGGTAGTTTTTCCAGTTTCCCGAGTTTAACGGTGGCCTTTGTTTGGGTAATAAGGAGTTCAAAATCAGAAAGAACATTTTGAGCAATTTGGTTAAGGTCGACCAGCTCAAAAGCCTGGCTTCCTGTAGCGATGCGTGAATAATCGAGCAGGTCACGGATCAGGCCCGACATCCGGGTAGCAGAGTCACCGATCTTTTGAAGGTATTTGTTTCCTTCTTCAATCTTTCCTGTTCTAGCCAGTTTTTCTTTTAGTATGCTGCTGAAGACCTGGATTTTTCTCAGGGGTTCCTGGAGGTCATGTGATGTGATATAGGCAAATTGCTCAAGCTCGGCATTGGATCTTTCCAGCCTTGCGTTGATATCCTGCAATTCGCGTGTTCTTTCATCAACCGTCCTGGATAATTCCTCTGCAAATAATTTCTGTTCGGTGATATCCAGCACAACCCCAATGGATTTTGCTGGCATTCCGGAAGGATCAAAGAATATCTTTCCACGGATTCTTATCCAGCGAATGGTATTATCTTCCAGCAGCAGCCTCACTTCATACTCAAGCTTTCCTGTTTGACGTGATAAGCGATGCGCCTGGTTCCTGATATGAAGATCTTCGGGATGTATATTTGCTGCCATTTGCCTTCGCGTGGCTCCTTCACTCACCGAAAATATTTCATTAAACCTTTGAGAGGTGGTTAGTTGATCGTTGGAATAATCCAGTTCAAAGGTGCCAAGGTCGGCAAGTTCCACCGCCAGCCTTCCTTTTTCTTCCGCAGCTTCAATTTTCTGCCTTGCATGAACCTGTTCGGTAACATCTATGGCCACTGCCAATACGCCGGTAATTTCACCATTACTTTCCCTTAAAGGTTCATACACATAATTTACATAGATATGCGAATCGTGCCCGTGATGACTGAAAATGAGTTTACGTTCATACTCACCTTCAGTTTGCCCCGAAAAAAGAGCCTTCTTCAGTTTTTCCTCAAGGCCGATGCCCCTTGCCTCGGGGATCGCTTCAAATACAGGTTTATCCAGGAGTTGTTCTTCTGTTTTCCCCCAGATCTCCATCATCTTTGAATTGACAATTTCAAGCACATGATCGGGGCCCTTCATTACTGCAATTGCAAATGGGGCCTGCAGTACCAGGTCGCGGAAGTTTTCCTCCCTTTTTTTCAATGCCTTCTGGAGCGCTCTTTCAGGCCTGAGATCGCGCATAACGGCCCCGATGGCGATGGGTTGCCCGGTATTGGGATCATCAATGCGCACGGCATTATTAAATACTTCAAAGGTTTCTTTCGTTTTGATATGACGGACCCTCATGATTCCCGACCAATAACCTTCTTGCATAACGCTGGGAATAACATTCTCCTCCACGAACTTTATATCCTCGGGGGCATGAAGGTCAGAGATAGGAGTGGATAGTACCTGTTCAAAATTGTCGAACCCCAGCATCTCCATTCCAGCTTTATTGAGGTATGAATTTCGGCCGTCGAGTTCAAGGATGGACATCAGTTCAATACTATTGTTAACAAGGGTCCATAGTTTTGAATAATCAGAATGAGGAATGGAGGTTTTAACGGGAGCCTCATGTTGAAGGGTTTCATACCCGAAAACCATTATTCCCTCGATTTCATTGTTTATTTTATAGGGAGAAAACCGCAGTTCGTATTCATGTGAAAGGCCCGGAATTTTATATTCACATGAACAAAAGCTCTGACCTTGAATAAGTACTTTAGAACGGACAAGGTCAAGTTCATGTGCTGGAAGGAAGGGGAAAACCTGCCCGATCGTTTTGTCTATAGAACCATCGGGATCTATCTTTTCAGCATGAGATTTATTGAAGAAAATGCAGGTTAGTTCAGGGTTTTGGAAAACGGAAATAGGAACAGGGGCATTAAAAAATGCCTGTTCTATTACTTCCATCCCCCGGGTAGAGGATTCCTTACTAGTGTGGTCCAAGGGTGAATTGGTCATCGGTTTCCAATAAGTTAGGCTTAGGTTGCAAAAACCATGCTTGCGGTTTGAACATCAAGCTAATGATAGGTGGAAGATCAAAATAATAAATGTTCCTGGAATTGAACATTGAAGTCAAACCAGGAACATTTACTATTGATTTTTAATCCCTGTATGGAAAGACATTAATTGAAGAAGCCTTTCACTTTATCCATAAGTCCGCCACCTGCACCGCCTGCGAACATTTTTTTCAGGTCCTGCAGGTCAACATCGCCATCCATATCCTTATCAAGGTTTCCTGCGCCAAACCTTTCAAGAAGACTTTTTATATTCAGTCCACCTGTTTTACCTCCACTAAGGGAATTAAAGATGTCCTGTATATCAAAGCCGTTATCAGAAGGGTCGGCGGTTTTATTGGCAAGATCATTCATGGTTTGGGGAACAACCTTATTTGCAACGTCTTCCGCGGCTGGCCGGTCAAGACCCAGTTTAGCCTGCAGGTCATTGGCATAGTTACCGGTTGCTTCCTTTACTATGGGGTTTTCGTTTCCTCCCCTGTTTTTAAAATATCCCAGCACATCCGTGATCCTTCCACCGGCAAGAGCATTTTGCAGGGTGGCTAAGATAGAGCCTCCTGCTTCGTTTACTGCTGCCTCGTTTTTTTCATTGGGGATTGCAGGATTATTGATCACTGCACCGCCGGCATGCTGTTTAACGAGGTCTATAAGCTTATCAAGCATAAAAGTAATTTATTGATTAAAGGTTAGTGTAAATCAGGCAGGCATTTTATCATCCACCCTGAACGACACTTTACAAATGATACCATAGGAGGTAGCCTTACCTTCCTTTACATGCACTTTAAAGTCCTTGATCCAGATAGAATCTACGTTGTGCACGGTTTTGGTGACTTCTTCGAGACAGTTTTTAACGGCATCATCAAAGCTTTTTTCGGAAGAGGCAATAACTTCAATAACTTTTACAATTGACATACATGTAATATTTAATGGTTAACAATAAGCATTAAAGGATATTCAACATGTAGGGCGGGATAATTAAGGTACGATGATTATTTGAAGCCTGCCAACTTATTTTAGTGAATAGTGATTAGTGATTAGTGACTAGTGCGTGCTAGATTTTCCTGAAAGAAATAATTTCCTTACCAGCCCTGATAAAATAGGTGCCTGCGGGAAGTGCGTTAACATCAACAGGAATTATTGTATTACCTGTGGAAGCCGGAACAGGTATACGTTTCAGGATATGTCCCGAAGCATTAATTATTGCCAGTTCTTTAGCTGAATTAGATTTAAGCACCACCTGTAAGCTTGAATGAACCGGGTTGGGATAGGCGGTGGAGGAAGTATTCTGAAAGGACCTCACCAGGATGACTTTACTAAAAGATTCTACACCATCATGGCTTACTATCTTAAGCCTGTAATGTGCATCTCCTGTTGAAGGATTTTCATCCGTAAAAGAATAAGATGAAGAAGTTTTTCCCGGAACACTGAAGACATAGCCAATAGGTTTGAAGGCTTTTCCGTCAACACTTTTTTCAATAGTATAATTAGAAATATTTTCTTCGTTTTGAGTTGCCCATCCCAGTACAACTTTTTCATTAAGCCCTGTTGCATAAAAAGAAAGCAAATGAACAGGCAAGGCAAGTTCATTATTGGAAAGAGCAACAACGGAAAAATCATTGTCAATGGAACCCGCTAGGTAGATGCGGTTTTGGAAAGCAGTGGTTGTATATGCGTGTATTGGCATTTCAAGTGAAACTATAGAGGTTCCCTGGTTGCCAAAATTTTCATCAGGATTGCCATTACTAAGTAATCTAACAGCTAAATACTTATGATCTGTTTCGCCCGCTACTAAAATTGAGCCGTTTTGTTGAAGTGAAATCCCAGATAAATTTTCGATTGAATTCGCTGACACACTAATCGATTTTTTCCCAACTGAATTAAAGGAGCTATCCAAACTTCCATTTACTTTTAGTTTAGCCACCAAAAAATCATCATTTGAAGTTCCTCCTACCCAAATTCTTTTTTCTTGATCAATTTTTATTTCTTTTAATTTATCATCTATTGAAACATCAATTTTAGACAAACCAGTTGAATTAAAACCGAACGTTGGATCAATTGAACCTGAACTTTGTAACCGCATAATAAATAGATCATAGTCTGAATTTACATATGTTCCTCCAACAATTATTTTACCATCTGGTTGAACACAGACAGCAACCCCTTCACTCATCCCAGTCCCCAAGTTTTCAATTATTACCCCTGTGTTAGACTCAGAAGCATTTCCAAAAGCATTATCAAGAGTTCCATTTGAAATTAATCGAGCTATAAAGAAAGCATTGTTCGTTATTCCTGTTACATAAATCTTTTCATCACTCCCTATTGCTATAGAATTAATTTTATCGTCATAAGAACTTAAGCCTAAAATTAGCCTGCCTGCAGTTCCAAATGAAGAATCAAGTTTTCCATTTGACATTAATTTTACGATAAGAGCCTCATGATCCCCATATACACTAATCGATGAACCTACTATTAAAATGGAATTATCCTTTAACACAATACAAGATTCGGCAAAATCTAATACTGCCCCACTTATTGTAACTGAACCATCACCTGAGAAAGATGTATCGAAAGATCCATTAATATTTAATCGTACAACCGATATATCATTGTCATCCAAGTGATAGGAATTTCCAACCAAAATTACTTTGCCATTTGCTTGAGTAGCAATCGCTCTTATTTGATCAGTTCCAAGACCTGAAAACTTTAATTTTCCGTTTGAGTTAAAAGAATTATCTAATCCAACTTGCGAAAAAGTATTAATTGATAGAAACACCAATACACTAAGAGTAATAAATCTCTTCATTCTAAAAAATTTTATAGGAACAGAATTTGTGGAGTTCTTCGATAGGAATGGAATCGCCAAGTTTTAAAAATTTAAATCATAATACAAGTGATTTAATTCGCAATGAAAGAATTTAAGCGTCAACACTATTGCGGCTATAAATGTTTACTATCAGATCATAATTGCATATATTGAGTGGAATAATCACATTATGAAAAAATTCATTTTATATATCCCATTCATCTTCTCCCTGTTGATTGTAACAAACCTTAGCGCCCAACAGCCTGCACCTAAAGCAGTGCTGAACCATATCGCCCACTATGTTTCTAACCTTGAAAGAAGCACGGTATTCTACAGGGATATTATTGGATTGGACACGATTCCTGAACCCTTCCACGATGGTAAACATACCTGGTTCAGCGTTGGACCTAAAAGTCACCTTCACCTGATCGCAGGCGCATCCAGGCAAACCGCCCAGGATAAGAATGCACACCTCTGCTTTTCAGTGCCATCTGTGGATGAATTTATCACACGCCTTACCAATAAGAGCATAGAATTTGAAAGCTGGAACGGTAATAAGAACACCTATACCAAAAGAGTGGATGGTGTTAAACAGATCTATTTCAAGGACCCGGATGGATACTGGCTGGAAATTAATGATGCAAGGGAATAAATTTATTAAACACTGGCACCCGATAGTAAATGGTCAATTTTTTCCATCTGTTCAGAAGTTGGCCTGGCTATAAATATGCCTTCGCTCCGGCCTACTCTTATTCCACGAACAAATAAATATATAACGCCTCCAAAATCACGGTTAAAATCAAATGAAGGACCCACACGGCTTTCAAGGTATTTTTTAACAGCTACAGTATAAATAAGGTATTGAAGATGGTAATTATTCTCATTCATGGCATCCATCAATGCACCTGAATTATAGTCCTCTATTGAATCACCAAGAAAATTGGACTTCCAGTCCAGCACATAATATTTTCCGTTATATTCAAAAAACAAATCAATCTTACCATTCATGATACCCTGTAATGCGGGCAGTTGCTTTACACTGAGTTGCATTCCGCCTTCTGCCATGGTGAGTAAGGCCTTCACATTTATTTCCGGCAGTGTAAAATCAAATTCAAATTCATGGATCTTCAATCCAGGTTCAATCCTTGATAATAATAAGTTTTCTTCCCCGGTATTGATTTCCACGTTCATCACCTGCTCCAGCATTCGTTTTAACATGATGGAATACTGTTCCTGTTGCAAGGGAGCATATTTTTTTAC